>DATNQK010000023.1:0-2556 GCA_036704065.1 Stenomitos sp. | reverse complement strand
TAGCTATTGGAATTACATCATGGCCGCTTCGACCATTTTTACGTTGCCCGTTTTAGTGCTATACGGCGTCGCTAACCGCTACTTTGTACGCGGTGCGATGCTCACGGGCACTAAAGGTTAGCCGCCAAGAAGTCAGTTTGCTAGGCTTACTGGGGCGATCACACCCATAGACAACAGACCAAACCAACGCCTATGGGAATATCGCCCCCACATCTTGGGAAATCGGAGATAATAGCGTCGGCTGATTAAGCGATCGCCGCTGCCGCTTGCGAGGCCGACACCGAACCACCTTGGAAGAAGTAACCTGTCCCCCAATCAGTATGGATAAACTCGGGATTTTTAGGATTGTCGCCAATCTTAGAACGCAGCCGCGATACATGCACATCCACCACACGCATATCAGCGTAATGGCGAGGGCTGTATCCCCAAACCTTCTGCAAGATATCTGCGCGCGAAACCGTCTTCCCAGCATTGCTAGCAAGTAGCTCCAGCAGATCAAACTCCATTCCCGTCAGTTGAATGCGAGCACCGTCCAGGAAAACTTGACGCTTATGGGTTTCAATCCGTAACGGCCCAGCCTGAATCGACCCTGTTGAAGGACGATCTGCCACAGGAGTAGAAGCAGTTGGCCCTCCCATGCGACGCAAAATCGCATTAATGCGTTCTTCCAGTTCCTTAGGCGAGAAGGGTTTGGGCAGGTAGTCGTCAGCGCCCATCTGCAACCCTGTAATCCGATCCGCAACATCGCCCAAAGCGGTCAGCATGATAATGGGCACTTCTGTGAACTTGCGCAGTTCTTGACAGACCTCTAGCCCATTCAGCTTTGGCATCATCACATCTAGCACGATGAGATCTGGCTTGGTTGCATTAAAGCGGTCTAGGGCCTCTTCTCCATCCGATGCAACTTCAACCTCGTAACCCACCATAGCCAGACGAGTCGACAGGATGCGCCGAATCATGGCTTCGTCGTCGGCGATTAAAATCTTTTTTTTACGAGTCACCCGGCGGCTCCACAGTTATAAATTGGGATTTAACTAGGCTTTAGAAAGACGCAAGAAACCCGCAAACGAGCGCACATACGCTTGAATGCTTGCTCAAGGTCTGCAAAATTGTCGAAAAATGATATTAAGTCTTCTGATAACAAATGATAACAGACTTCATGCAAGGAATTCATTCTTAGCAATAGTCTTTAAGCTAGGTTAACCCTGAGCCTCGGCACGGCTAATTTCCCCAAAAAGGTGGAACAGTCCATTAAGTATTTTTGCTTAAAATATTGAGTTTTAAACGATTGCAAAAAAAAAACAACATGTATGTTACGAAGTGTTTAAGTTTCTATTAATTTCAATTTCAGCGTCCGTAGGTAGATCCAGGCAAACTGGTATCATCGATTTCGCAAGCGGCGACCGCTGCGTGATTGCAATAGTTGCAAGAGCATTTCCCAGTGCTTTGCGCCTTGCTGACCTGCGCTGAGCGAGAATCAGTTGGATGCTATGGCAAACCCTTTTATCGCAGTGAGAATTACGCCTGAGTTGGATGCGGCGATCGCCCAGCGCATGCAAGAAACAGGCCAGTCTAAGTCAGATATCGTGATTGAGGCCTTAAAGTCATATTTGGGGATCATGCCGTTCACGCAGCGCCTTGCTGCCATTGAACAACGGCTAGATTCCCTAGAAGTATTTGCGCAAAGTGTGGGCGATCCTTTAAACGCCCAACATCCTCAAGCGCATCCGCCATCCACTCGCCATACGGAGCACTAGGACTGAGCCATTGGTACTAAACCAGAAAGGGCTAGGTTGGGATGAGTTCACCAGGGCGCAGTTTTGCCCATTTCCCTTTTTCTTCAACAAAGCTGTCGCAGCCTACGACATCCCACTCCATCTGAATTTCATCAACCGAACTGCGGATGTTGACGTTGATGCTGGGATTAATCGGTTCAAAGCTGGGGTTATCGGTGAGGTGGGGCTGTTGGTGTTGGCCTTCAACCGCATGGTAGGCCACGCAGGAGTCAACATACTGACAGTTGATGCAAATGCACATGGAACCCCTCCCTCTGAACTGTGTTAGGCCGATGTACGGGTCGTGTTTGGTGCGCAGTCGATACTAGCTTGATTCTAACAAGCCCTATCCGTTCTGCCAGGTTTGGAGCACTTGACCTGTGAGGGTGGTGTTGAACCAGGGGGTGTTATCGGAGCAAGAGTGCAGGGTTTGACGGTTGATCGGCCAAACTTGTTGCGGGTTGAACAGAACCATTTCGGCAGGCTGGTCGGGTGCAACTTGAGTGGGAGGGTGCCCTAAGATTTGCAGGGGATGGGTGCTGAGCTTCCGCCACAGGTCGAGGGCACTCCAACGCTGGGTAGCCACAAAGTGATTCCACAACAGCGGCAGGGCGAGTTCCAGGCCAATCACGCCGGGGGGTGCCTCAGCAAAGGGAACGGTTTTTTCTTCGTAGGTATAGGCACGGTGATCGATGGCGATCGCATCGATTGTGCCGGTCTCCAGACCCGCAATCAGCGCTGCTTGGTCGGCTGGATTGCCGAGAGGCGGATCAAGACGCAG
>DATNQK010000022.1:0-16289 GCA_036704065.1 Stenomitos sp. | reverse complement strand
GCACGTCAGGTCTATGGCGTGGATGTGGGCTACGGTCAGGTGGCTTGGAAGTTACGCACCGATGCGCGGGTGGTGCTGAAGGAGCGTGTGAATCTGCGGCATTTGTTGCCAGAGGCGTTGTATGCCCCTGATGCCGTCCGTCCCGATTTGGGGGTGATGGATGTTTCGTTTATTTCGTTGACGAAGGTGTTGCCTGCTTTTTGGGCACTGTTACAACCCCCTCGGGAAGTGGTGTTGTTGGTGAAACCTCAGTTTGAGGTGGGCAGGGACAAGATTGGCAAAGGGGTGGTGCGCAATGCCTCGGATCAGGCGGCGGCGATCGCCACGGTATTGAATGCGGCGTTGACGTTAGGATGGCATTTTTGCGATTTGACTTGGTCGCCTTTGCCGGGGCCTGCGGGGAATATTGAGTTTCTGCTATGGCTGAGTATGGCAGCAGACAGACCAGCCCCTACGGATGAGGCACTGCTGACGTTAACGCGAACGGCACAACAACAATTGAAACAGACTAGCGATGAGTAGAGACGCAAAAAAGCCCTTGGGCGTCTGTCCGTGTTTCGACTCCAAGGGCTTTTTTGATTTAACTCACTCCTCACACTTCTTTATTCTAGGCAAGGCACCTCGATCTGGTGAAATTGGGGTGACACTTTATAGATTGTCTGATTTTTGCCTCTGGTGCCTGCGAGCTTGGCGCGATCGCACGCCCGATCTGAGTGCAGCAGGATTGTAGAATTTCTGGTCTGTTTGCGACTTGTTATAATACCGTCGCCCTAGACCAGCATACTGGTAGCCACTTTAGAGATGATGGGCGATGCGTTAGTCTGTTTTGCATAGCACCTTTCAATATAAATAAGTGATTTAGTAACCAGTCACCCCTAGAGGAATCAAGGAGGCTCGATGATTACGACTCAGACACTTCCGATTCAAGCCCCTCAGCCTGTGCGATTTACGGTGGAAGAGTATCACCGTTTAGTAGAAGTTGGTTTTTTGAGAGAGGACGATCGTATTGAACTGATCCGAGGAGAGTTGATCCAGATGGCCGCGAAGGGAACCGCCCATGAAACCTGTATCACTCGCTTACTCAGGGTCTTGCCCCAAATTCTTGGGACTCAGGCCACCCTTCGATGCCAGTCTCCTATTACTTTGGCATTTGATGGAGAGCCAGAGCCAGATTTCTCGGTCGTGCAAAATCGGGAGGACGATTATGAAGCATCACATCCAACGCCAGCGGAGACGCTATTAGTGATCGAGGTGGCAGATTCATCTCTGGAATATGATCGCACTGTGAAGCTGCCCCTCTACGCTGAAGCTGGTATTTCGGACTACTGGCTGTTTAATCTGAGCGATCACTACTTGGAAGTCTATAGCAACCCTGCTGAGGTAACTCCTGGGCAGTTTGGGTATCTCAATCGGCAGATTGTTCCTAAAGGAGACAGCATTCCGCTGCCATTTTTCCCTGAAGCAAAATTGGCACTTTCATCCATTTTCCCGACCGTGCAATAGATCTATTCTGATTCGCAGTGATTTGAATCTCAGGAAAGTGCTTCAGAATTTCAGCTTGTATCAATAGGATGGCACCTTTCCTTAGTACCTAATTTGAACCTTTGCAAACACTCTCTGAGTTATCTTGCCTTGGCATGGCTCACTACTCCCCAGGAAAGATTGTGAGTTGTCCCTGTCCATAGATGCCATCGGCAGTAATCAAAAACGACTCGAATTGAACCTGTGGCCCAAGATCTAGCGTATAGCCATCCAACTCTCGCAGACGCAATCCTTTTTTTGCCTGTGGTGTAGGTAACCACTCAGGATTGGTTAGCACCAACGTATTGGGGTTGCTTAAACCAAGCCCCGTTTGCAATGCAACGGGAATTGATCGCTCCTTTGCTATGACCTGAGTGCTCAAACGTAAACACCCGTCTCCTAAAACAATCTGGCTATTCGAGAGGGTTAACGCCTGGGGAATTGTATCAGCGTCTAGCGCCACGGCAATTTGTTCCCCTACTAGCCGCTGTAATGTTTCTAAAATTGCACCTTCTAACAATGCCGAACGTAGCGAAGCTTGTACATCAGCCGCTTGTAACTGCACTTCTAACGTCACCGAAACAGGTTCTAGCAGTTGCAGCGGTTTGCCCTTGAGTATCTGACCGATATTGATGCGCAAGTTATGCGCGCAGAGTTGAACCTGACTTAAATGCAACCCTTGGTAAACAGCTTTGTGGGCCAGTAACCGCACTTGGGGAATATGCCCCGACAAAATTTGGCGATCGCCGCTGTCTAAATACACTTCCAATCGCTCTAGCGCTTCCGTTTGCGATCGCAGCCATAGACGAAGTGCTGGTTCTAAAACGCGACTAACCAAGCCGCGCTTGGGCCGTGCCTGAACATCGTTCCCGTTTAGATTTGCCTCCCATTCAGAAGGGACAGAGGACATAGCCGAACCCCGAAACTCTACCCATCATAGAGCATGGCTAAAGATCCACCCCTTGCAACCGATTGATGAGCTTGTCTACTGCGCATTAACCCATACGAACACTGGCACGCGCTTAAACGCAGGCGTACCCGACTGTGGATCAATTTGGGCCTTGAAAATGGCATTGGCCTCAGGATAGAACATCAACGCAGCCCCTTGGCGAATGGGCCCACAAATCACTTCTATCTCAGTCAGTTGTCCTGCATCCCCCGTCACATTCACCCGCTGGTGTGCTGCCAATCCAGCCGCTTGAACATCGGTGGGATTCATCAAAATACAATGTCGGTGTGGCATCCCGCGATAGGCGTCAGCAGCACGATACACCACCGTATTATGCTGACCGTAACTGCGACCTGTTCCCAACGCCACCACAATGCCTTTTGCCGTTGAAGGTACATCAAAGCAGCGTTTCTCCGGCAGGGAAAGTTGTGGCAGAGGGGTAACAAAAACGTGAGCTTTGCCGGATGGCGTTGCAAAGTGGGGGGTATGAAAAATGCGTCCCTCAATGGTGAACTCTGTCTTGGTCTCGTCCACTGTGGCAATCTGCTCGTACCCTGGGATTGTTTGGGCAATCAGTTGGCGCACATAGTGCGTCTCCCTCAGTTGTTTCCAGTTCACAGGTTCACTGCCATGCAGACGATGGGCCAGTTCCGTTAAAAAATCCACCTCTGCAATTAAATCGGCTCCTTGCAGATGGGTTATCCCTTCATCGTTGAGCCGCACAAAATTATTCCCCGATTCCGTCGTGGTTTTATGCGGATTTTCGAACCGAGCGAACACAGGTAATAGCAGAGTATTGCGCCGTGCCAATCCATGAAAATGGCCGACGTTGGGTTTGGTTGCCAAATAGATAATCGTGTCGATGTTGCCGAGCGATCGCCTAGCCTGGGTCGCATTTGGGTTTGCGGCAAATAGGTTCCCGCCCAGACAGAGCAGTGTGTCCACCGTCCCCGCATCAGCGGCTTCAATCAGCGCACGGGTATCGTAGCCTTGAACGCGGCTGAGAGGACGTTGTAGCAAGGTTTCCAGTGCCGCTTGGATTTGTGTCTTAAGGCGGACTGTAACCCCCATCGACCCAAATCCCTGCACATTAGAATGGCCGCGAATCGGCATCGTTCCCGCGCCGGTTTTGCCCACATTGCCCGTTAAGAGTGCTGTATTGGCAATGCTACACACATTCTCGACCCCATTTTGGTGCTGGGTAATCCCCATCGCCCAAGCAAACACCACTCGCTGTGAGGTGCCAATGAGGGTCGCTGCCATCTCAATTTCTGCCTGAGTTACACCGCAAGTCTCAACAATCTCTGCCCAGCTTGCCGCTTGTGCATACTCTACAACGGCGTTCCATCCTTCGGTATGCGCCTCGAGAAACGCATGATCAACCCTTCCTTGTTCCAGCAGTGCTTTCTGAATGCCTACAAACAACGCTGTATCACTGCCAGGGATCGGTTGCAGGTATAGCGAAGAGATGTCAGACCCCAGCACCAGGGATTTGAGAAAGGCAGGAGATGCGAATTTCACCAATCCCACTTCTACCAAGGGGTTAATCACAATCACACGACCGCCGCGATCGCGCAGGCGAATCAACTCATTCATCAATCGCGGATGATTGGCTGGGGCATTAGACCCCACCAGTACCACACAGTCCGTATGTTTTAAGTCCTCTAGGCTCACCATTGAGGTGCCAGAGCCAAACATCTGTTGCAACCCAACCGTAGAGGGTGCATGGCACAGATCAGAACAATCGGCTAAATTATTCGAGCCTAACGCTCGCATCATGAGCTGAAGCAAAAACGCCGCTTCGTTTGAAGAACGACCCGAACTATAAGAGGCAACGCGTTCTGGTGGCCGACGAAAGGAAGCTTCTGTGATGGCAAAGACCTCATCCCAACCGATGGGTTCATAGTGGGTTTTGCCTTCCCTTAAAATCATCGGCCTGCTCAAGCGGCCTAGATTATTGGCTTGCTCAGAGGTCAGTTGCTGCAATTCGGCAATGGTGGATTGCGTGAACACGGACTTTGGGATCTCAGGCTGTAGTTCGGATGCGATCGCCTCCACGCTTTTAGCGCAGCGTTGGAGCGACTCACCCAACTCATTGGCAAACCCGCCCTTTTGGCCACCCGTGCCCCATGCGCAAGAAAGACATGCGCTTTTGTGTAGTAACGTTTTCCATAGCTGTGGCCCCTCTGGAGACAGAGTATGGGCTGCCCAGTACTGTACAACTGGCATTCCGCCTCCCATCTGCGGGGAATGGCTGAATGGTTGAGTGGCTATGGCATCGGATTGATCCTTTGCCTGAGGTACCGAATCCATCACTGAACCTCCCTGAGCGCAAGCAGCAATCTTTTCCCAACACTACCCAAAATTCAGGGTATTTGCAGCGTTACACACTACTGTAACGATAAATTCTCAATTCTCTTGCCATAGTTGGCTCTTGGTCTTCGAGGGTGCATCAGACTTTTTCCCTCTTTAATGGGGACAGGATTAGAATTTGCCTGCAACTGCACTGTTGGCCTGATCCATAACATGCGAACAGCCGAACAATGATTGCGACCCCAGAAATCGGTACTATTGAAGATGAAGACATAAAACGATAGAGCGTTCTAGTTGCATTAGTGCAATCTAGCCTAATGCACGTAAGCTAGATGCGCAGTTGTTTGAAACGGGTACGGTAACGGGAGAATCAACGGAATGGATCTGGTCGCGCTCCAGGGCTTGCTGGACAATGCATCCTTTGCAATTCTTTTCATCACAATGTTGCTCTATTGGAGCAGTGCTGCATTTCCGAAAGTTCCACTCCTTAGCACCTTGGGAACGGCGGGGATGGCGATCGCCAATCTCTGTATTGCTGGATTGTTAGGGGCACGCTGGCTAGAGGCTGGCTATTTCCCCATCAGCAATATGTATGAGTCCTTATTCTTTCTGTGCTGGGGAATCACCACCTTCCACCTGATTGCGGAGCGGATGGGTCGTAGCCTCCTGGTCGGTGTTGTGGCTGCACCCATTGCCACGGGGATTTCAGCGTTTGCTGCCCTCACCTTGCCTGAACAAATGCAGGTGTCTGAACCTCTGGTGCCCGCCTTAAAGTCCAACTGGCTGATGATGCATGTCAGTGTCATGATGATCAGCTACTCGGCCTTAATGGTCGGGTCTCTGCTGGCGATCGCCTTCTTGGTCGTTACTTGGGGCCAACCCGTCGAACTCAAAGGAAGCTCCATCGGTACAGGCGGGTTCCGGCTTCAACCCAAACGTGCAACTGCCGCAGATGGCGATTCGGCTGCCCCACAATCTATCTCCCTTACACGTCTAGAGGATGGGAATACCGCTGTTCTAGAGCGTCCTCATACCGTAGCCGCTGCGGCTCCCTTAACCCTGCAACGCCTCACCCTTGCCGAAACGCTCGATAACCTGAGCTATCGGGTGATTGGCTTAGGATTTCCACTGCTGACCATTGGTATTATTTCTGGTGCCGTGTGGGCCAATGAAGCCTGGGGTGCACCCTGGAGCTGGGACCCTAAAGAAACATGGGCCTTAATTACTTGGCTCGTCTTTGCGGCTTATCTTCATGCCCGCATCACTCGCGGTTGGCAAGGACGCCGCCCTGCGTACTTGGCGGCGGCTGGATTTGCTGTGGTGTGGACCTGCTATTTAGGGGTCAACTTGCTCGGCAAGGGGCTACATTCCTATGGCTGGTTTTTCTAAGCCCTTCAGAAAATCGTGACAGATCGCCTAGACTTTTTGTGGGGCTAGGCTACGATTGGGTTTAAGGTTCGATACAGTTGTGCAACCCATTTATGCAAGACTGTAAAATTGCAGCACCCCATTGAATGTGCAACTTATGATGATTGATCTTCTGCAAAGTGCTATCTCCAGCGATCCGACTGGTGCTTTTGCGCTTCATTTGAGCCCTTTCGATTGGACGAGCAATCTGTTGATTGCCCAAACGTACAAAGAAGATTTGTTTGGTTCGATGCAACAGGCTTGGAATAATTTCATTCTCACTGGGCAAGTTTGGGCACTAATTATTGGCTTTGTGGTGGGTTACATCTTTCGCAGCATCACGTCTTACTAACACGCCTGTGCAGCCTATTGAGTCTATTGTTTTGGTGTTAGGGGGAGTATAAGTTCCTTGGATAATTCGATGACCCCATCTGGTTCCGCACCACAGCCTTGGAGCCAAAGGTTTGAAGGAACGCTGCATCCAGTGGTTGCTGCTTTCAATGCCAGTATTGGCTTCGATATTGCGCTAATTGAATATGATCTGACTGGCTCACAGGCCCATGCACGGATGTTGGGAAAGACTGGGATTATTGAGCCAACGGAAGCTGATGCTATTGTTCAAGGTTTAGAGCAAATTCGGCAAGAATATCGGCAGGGTACTTTTGTACCTGGCGTTGATGCGGAGGATGTGCATTTTGCTGTTGAACGGCGGCTGACGGAACTAATTGGTGATACAGGCAAAAAGCTGCACACGGCGCGATCGCGAAATGATCAAGTGGGGACTGATACCCGTCTCTATCTGCGCGATCAAATTGACCAAATCTGTACGCGTTTGCGTCAATTTCAAGCTGCATTATTGGATTTAGCACAATCCAACATCGAGACGCTCATTCCTGGCTATACCCATCTGCAGCGCGCCCAGCCCCTGAGTTTGGCCCATCACCTTCTGGCTTATGTAGAGATGGCGCAGCGAGACCTAGAACGCCTGAGCGACGTCCGCCGCCGTGTCAATATTTCACCCTTGGGTTCTGGGGCATTGGCAGGTACAACCTTCCCCATTGACCGTCACTACAGTGCAGAACAGCTCCAATTTGAGGGGGTTTATGCGAATAGTTTGGATGGGGTGAGCGATCGCGATTTTGCGATTGAATTTATGGCCGCTGCTAGCCTAATCATGGTTCACTTAAGCCGCCTTGCAGAAGAAGTGATCCTATGGGCTTCTGAAGAATTTGGATTTGTTGTGCTTAAGGACAGTTGCGCGACAGGTTCCAGCATTATGCCGCAGAAGAAAAATCCAGACGTTCCAGAGCTAGTGCGTGGCAAGACCGGACGGGTTTTTGGGCATCTGCAAGGGCTGTTGGTGATGATGAAGGGGCTGCCGCTGGCCTACAACAAAGATCTCCAAGAAGACAAAGAAGCGATCTTTGATGGTGTGAATACGGTAAAAGTCTGTCTAGATGCCATGACGATTTTGATGCGAGAAGGCTTAGAATTTCGGCCTGCGCGCCTCAATCAAGCCGTGGCAGAGGACTTTTCCAATGCAACGGATGTGGCCGACTACTTGGCAACCAAAGGCGTGCCCTTTCGCGAGGCATACAACATCGTTGGCCAAGTGGTAAAGGCTTGTCTATCCCAAGGCAAGTTGCTCAAAGATTTAACGCTAGATGAGTGGCAAGCCTTGCATCCTCAATTTGCAGACGATATCTATGCTGCGATCGCACCGCGTCAGGTTGTAGCTGCCCGTAATAGCTATGGCGGTACAGGGTTCGAGCAAGTAAAACTAGCCTTGAGTCAAGCACAGGCTCGGCTGGCCAATACCATTCCTTAAGAACAAGTTTTTTCCTGGCCTGGGTGCTGTTGGGTTGACACAAACAAAGTGTTACTCCGATTGCACCGAGTAGATGCAGGCTTTTTGGGGTCTTATGCCTCTATTGTCAAAATGTACAATCTTGTCGCTGCACACAGTAATTTTGCTACAGGGGAATAATATACTTTTCCCTGTGGCTGAAGCTAGGAAATGCTGACGAAGATGACCAGTTTAGACTAAATAATTGTTAAATTAAATTCTACAGAAACCTAAAAAAGCGCTTATCGCAGGATCGACACCGATAAGGTCGAATTCCTAAGAAACTGAATATATATTCAAAAAAGCCCCGCACCTTGGAACGTCTCGTGTTCTTGCTGCGACATCTGCTACATTTCTTTTTCATTGATCCCCCGTCAGTCTTCAAACTCAAGCTTTAATCTTATAGTTTATTTCAGATTAAGACTTTTATAAGTCTAGTACGAGTGCTGCTCAATTTGAATCAGGAATACTACGTACGGGATAAGTTGGAATAGCCAATTATAGATAAGTAAATATAGATAAAATAGATAAACCCTACACTTGACAGTGTCTAATTTGATAACGACTGTATGCGTTTTTAGCTGAGTGACTCTGCTGAACCCGACCAGTTGTACCGGAGCGCCAGCGGGTGACCTTTGTTCTCGCTGATTTGCATGTAGTGTTTCATTGACAAAACAATGCTTTAGATATTTATCTAGAGTGAGCTTTCTGGAGGAAACGCCTTAGATACGCGAGATGTCATTAGATCACGTGGCCTTTATAAGTAGAGCCTGACTTTGCAGCAACAAGTTAGCCAGCGGTCTAAGTTCAACCAGACTTTTCGTTAAATCTTGGCCTTCTATCTGTCTCATTCATAGAAACAATTATTCTGGTACATAGCGATTCCAATTTCTTTCTTTAGCGATAAATGGTTACAAATGGCTGATCTAAGTGGCAGTTGGCTAGGTACCTATTGGCAAAGAGGAAAACCAACCCGCTTTGAGATGACCTTGATTCAAGGCGGAAGTACTTTATGCGGCAACATCCTAGACGATAGGAGCTTGGGTGAAGCCGTTTTAGATGGCCAAGTGATTGGCCGCTCTGTACAGTTTTTTAAGCGCTATCTCGATGCAGATCTGGAATCTGTGAACTATAAAGGGACGCTATCCGAAGATGGGAATTCTATGCGAGGCTCTTGGGATTTTTATGGTGTGCTTGGTTTTGAATCTTGGGAGGCTCATCGAGTGGGTGACAATGTAACGCTTACACAGTCAACGGAACGTTTGCAGGCGATTGAAGCATAAGCCAACCTTGTATGTGTAAGCAAGGCACAGTGTCAGCCATTGCAGCAGAGGGAAAAACTCATAAGGGTCTTGTAGATCGCCCCCTTCACAGTTGTGTCTTTACAGGCTCAAAAAAAAAGGGGTCAGTACTGACCCCTTTTTTTATCGGTTTAATTAAACGGTAGTGATCGCTTAGTAGTCGAAGTCGCCCATGCCGCCGCCGGGCGCGCCTGCGGGTGCAGCGTCTTTCGGTTCGGGCTTATCAGCAATGATGCACTCGGTGGTCAGAACCATTGCGGCGATCGAAGCTGCATTTTGCAAGCCAGAACGAGTTACCTTTGCGGGGTCTACAATACCTGCTTCGAATAAATCGACATAGGTGTTGTCGGCTGCGTTGTAACCCACGTTGAAGTCTTTTTCCTTCACGCGCTCAGCAATCACTGCGCCGTTTTGGCCCGCGTTTTCTGCAATTCTCTTCAGAGGAGCGGTCAGAGAGCGGGACACGATTTGTGCACCCACAAGTTCTTCGCCAGTCAGGTTAGCATTTGCCCAAGCTTCTAGCTGAGGAGCCAAGTGTGCCAGGGTGGTACCACCGCCAGGAACGATCCCTTCTTCAACCGCTGCTTTGGTCGCGTTGATTGCATCTTCGAGACGCAGTTTGCGATCCTTCATTTCGGTTTCGGTCGCAGCGCCTACTTTAATCACTGCAACGCCACCTGCGAGTTTAGCCAAGCGCTCTTGCAGCTTTTCCTTGTCGTAGGAAGATTCGGTCTCGTCCATTTGACGACGAATCTGTTCGCAACGAGCCTTAACTTCAGCTTCATTGCCTTCGGCAACGATGGTGGTGCTGTCTTTGGTGATGGTGACGCGGCGAGCCTTGCCGAGCATCTCTAGCTTGGCGCTTTCCAGCTTAAAGCCTGCGTCTTCGGTGATGAGTTGACCGCCAGTGAGCACAGCGATGTCTTCTAGCATGGCCTTACGGCGATCGCCAAAGCCAGGTGCCTTAACGGCTGCAACGTTCAGAACACCACGCAGACGGTTGACTACGAGGGTTGCCAACGCTTCTTTTTCAATGTCTTCAGCGATGATCAGCAACGGACGGCCAGCACGTGCAACTTGCTCTAGTACGGGCACTAGGTCTTGTACCAAACCGATCTTCTTGTCGGTGATCAAGATGAGGGGCTCTTCTTGAACCGCTTCCATGCGCTCGGTATCGGTCGCAAAGTAGGGAGAGATGTATCCTTTGTCGAAACGCATCCCTTCGGTGACTTCCAATTCGGTTGTCATCGATTTACCTTCTTCTAAGGAAATGACGCCTTCTTTGCCGACTTTATCCATCGCATTGGCAATCATCTGACCGACTTCTTCGTCGTTTCCGGCAGAGATAGCGCCAACTTGAGCGATCGCCTTGGAGTCTTCAACAGGACGGGAATGCTCAGCAATCTTTTCAACGAGGAATGCACTTGCCTTTTCGATCCCACGCTTGAGGGAAATCGCATTGGCACCTGCTGCAACGTTGCGTAAGCCTTCTTTAACCATCGCGTGGGCCAGTACCGTTGCAGTGGTGGTACCGTCACCAGCCGCGTCATTGGTCTTAGAAGCAGCCTGACGAATCAGGGCAACGCCAGTATTTTCAATATGATCTTCAAGTTCAATTTCTTTGGCAATGGTCACACCGTCGTTGACGATTTGGGGAGCGCCAAATTTCTTCTCTAATACTACGTTGCGGCCCTTGGGTCCCAAGGTGACTGCCACGGATTCAGCCAGAAGGTCAATCCCTTTTTCGAGGGCGCGTCGCGCATTCTCGTTATAAATGATTCGCTTAGCCATACAAACTCATCCTCTAGGTTCTCTAAAAATCAGTCGTTTCGGTTCGGTGACGGAGAAAATATTCAGCCAAGGCAGCGGCATCCCTTTGACGTAAGAAATGCAACGCTGATAGACCTTGGTTTTAAGGCTTTAGTCAACGACAGCCAAAATGTCTTTTTCGGACAGCAGTACGTAGTCTTCGCCGCCCAGTTTGATATCGGTACCTGCATACTTGGAGTACAGCACTTTGTCGCCGATTTTGATTTCTAGGTCTTGGCGGGAGCCATCGTCATTGCGCTTGCCAGGGCCAGCTGCTACAACTTCGCCGATTTGGGGTTTTTCCTTCGCATTGTCGGGCAGTAAAATGCCGCCTGCGGTTTTTTCTTCGGAAGCGCTGACTTTGACGAATACACGATCAGCTAAAGGCTTTACAGTCGAAACACTCAGGGTTACGGATGCCATACCAAACTATTCTCCAAACTACAAAGCGATGGGGTTTTAGCACTCTCAACTCCCGAGTGCTAATTTAATGGAAAGCTGTAGGGCTTCGCAATTGTACGGCTGTACGGGTTCCCGAACTTAAGAAAACGCAATGGTATTCAGGCTTGGAAGGGGGTTATGAAGTGTCAATCAGCGGCCTTCCTAGGACAGTCTCGCTCTGCGGTCTCAATCCTATGCTGATTCGGTGCTGCGAATCAGTTCTACGGCATCGCGGCGGTCAGTTTGATGCAGGTAAACTTTAACCCTTTCCTCACGGGAAGTGGGCAGGACTTTGCCGACGAAGTCGGGATGAATAGGTAATTCGCGATGGCCGCGATCTATGAGGGCCAACAGTTGAATCGTACTGGGTCGTCCGTAGTCGTGGATGGCATTAAGGGCTGCTCGAATCGTCCGTCCGCTGTAGATCACATCGTCTACCAATACGACCGATTTGCCTGACAAGTCGGTGGGCAGGTTGGTTTTGCCAGGGGTACGCAGGGCGACGCGATCTAAGTCATCGCGGTAAAAGGTAATATCTATGCCGCCCACGGGAACCTGTACGTTTTCGAGGTCTGTAATGTGTTGGGCTAGGATTTCCGCCAGCGGTAGACCGTGGGTTAGCACACCGACTAAGACAAGCTGATTGAGATCACGACAGTGCTCTGTGACCTGTGAAGCTAAACGCTTTAAGGTGCGACGGAGTTCTTCTTCGTTTAGGATTTCAACGATGTTGTTGGCCACTCAGATTGGTCCTTGACGCTGACATGCGCGCATTTATCCCCTCATTTTAGTGCGATCGCCGCCATAGTCATCTTCGCAGTGGTTTTGGCTGGATGTTTAAGGGGCGGGTTGCCAAGTGCGTTGTCGGATCTCCTCAAAGGTGTACTCGCGAACCATTTGCCCGTTTTCGTAAACGGTTGCCAGTTGATCTAAGGCAGCAGTTTGCGGGGTTGCGGGTACGGTTTCATAGCCTTGCTGGGTGGGGATGAGTGCTAAACGACCGCGTTTGCTGGTTTTGCCCGTATCGGTAATTGGATCTTTGTAGATGGGGATGGCTTGCCCATCGATGGTGGCTTCGCTACATTTCATGGCAAATCGTTGGGTATCGCGGTTGAGCCGTTGCAATAAAGCGCCGCCCATACCAAAGGCGAGATTGGAAGCACTAAAGCCTAGAGTTTCGATCTGTTGCAGAATGGCCTCAATGCTCTGTGCATCGACGCCATCGCCTTGAATTAAGCGCACATGGTTAAGCACCTTATACCCTTTCGAGTTGATTGTGCTGCCAAATTTGGCATCGAGTCGTTGTAATGCCTGACCCACCACCTCAACAGGATTGCCAGAGTCGGGTCGAATTACAACGGTTGCGCCCGAGTCGATGACCGCTTGTCGCAGGCGATCGCCCCATAGTTCATCAATGGCGTGCCAGAGGTTATAGGAATCTGACACAACTGCTACAACAGCGCCCGGTTTGGCAAAGTGCGTCAGCATATTCTGATACGCTGCTTCCTCACCGGAGCGTTGCCAGGCTGTGATGGTGGAATGTTCGGCTGCGGGAATGGAGTAGGCAGCCATTGGGTGGTGATAGTAGCGATTGGCGTAGACCACACCTTGCACTGTATCCGAGCCACAAAAGTTAACCAAGTGTGCCATGCCACCAATGCCAGAAGATTCACAACTCGATACGCCCCGTGCGCCAAAGTCGTGGAGCTTGAACCCAATTTCTGCGGCTGCATCGTCTGAGGTTTTGAGCAGCATGTCGTAGATTTTCTGTTTCAGATACCAGCTCTGTGTGGCAACGGTGGTCGGATACCAAACCCGCAATAGCAAGGTTTCTAGCCAAGTGGTGAGCCAAAAGACCTGGGGGTCGGTCGATTCGACGGTCATAAGTACATTATGGGTAGGGATAACGCTGCCTTCGGGCACAGCTTTGATCCGAATCGGCAATTTGCCCTGTAGGGTTTCAGCAATATAGCGCCAGCCTGCTGTATTGAAGGGAACACCATGCGCGGCAAAGAAGTGGCTTGCCTCTTCTACCATCCAAGGTTCGACAGGTTGGGTTAGGTATTGTTTGAGGATATATTGCAAGCCAAAAAAGACCGTTGCAGGATACTTGCCGCCGCGGCTTTCTACGTAGGCATAGAGATTGGTGGTGTGAGGTGGATATTGCAACCAGTGACTGGCTTTGTAAGAATCTACATCGAGAATGAGATTGTAAGACATAGCAAAAAGGCTCCAAAGATAGGGTGAATGGGGTCGCATTGGATGCGACAGCAAGCAAAGTAAGTAATAAGGGAGAATTAGAGTGGAATGGTGGAGGAAGTAGGGTGCGAGATTCTACACCTTGCTGACAAAGTGCTGAATGATTTGGAAGTGATCTTCGTAGATTTGATCTTCGTGGGCGTAGAGATCTGCAAGTGAAATCCACCAAGCTTTTTCGGCGTCGTCGCTACCTTTGACGGGAGGTAACTCCCCACCCTTGAGTTGGATGAAATAGGCATGGGTGATGGTGCGTCCCCGTAGCGATCGCCCTGGGTTATCGAAGACGTGGCTATCTACAATGGAACCGCGTAGTACTGGTAGCGGAACTTTCAGCCTTGTTTCTTCTTTTAACTCCCGCAGCATTCCCTCAACTAAAGTTTCGGTTTGATCTAGAAACCCACCAGGGAGTGCAATTAATCCTAATCCTGGGCGTGCTTTGCGTCGTACCACAAGGACGTGCCCTGACTGCACAACCACGGCATCGGTGGTGACAAAGATAGGCGGATAGGGTGCTTTAGACCATGCAGCTTGGTAGGAACGAATAAATTCCGCTTCTGCACACAGCGACTGATAGCGATCGCTCTTTTGAAAGGTCTCTAGGAAGTCTTTGATTCCCGCAGGAATGCGATCTTGGTAGGCTGGTGCATCCCCATCAAAGTAAGCTTGGCGAATTTGGGTTGAATTTAAGCCTTGGTAGTTGCCTGTTTCAATAAAATCCCATTGGGGAAATAAGCTGAGGTAGTAAGAAGAGGTATCCTTGCGATGGCCTAACAGGGCAACCGACGAACTGCCTTGAGTAATTTCAAACACCTGTTGTTGTACTGCACTGAGCCACAAATTGTCGCTGTAAAGCCAGTCCCGCACGGGCAAAAAATGAATACGCTTAAGATCTTGCGGGGTCATGCAAGACTTAATCATTTCGATGCGTTCTTGGGAACTCCACGGGTTTCTGATATCGGGGGCAACCCTATGGCTTCCTAAAATAAGGATGATTTGATCAACCCGTTCTAAGGCTTGTTGAAGCGTTTGTAAGTGGCCTAAATGGAACGGTTGGAATCTACCAATGTAGATTCCAAATCTATATTCTTTAGTCATCTCAGACTCCCTGGATGTGTTAGCTCCTCTCTCCGAGGATTGCTCCAATTATAGCGATAGCAATTGAGATCCTGTCAAGCGTATGTACGAAGGAGTAGGGGGAGTTAGCATAAATACCGTCCGAGTTGGAAGTTTGGCACAAATGATAACGACAGGGAGCTTGTGCCAGATGCAGTTTGAGCTAGGCGTAAGTTCAGTGATGCTCCGCTTGAATTTGAGATAAGAAACTTGACGTGGCTGGCTCAAGCTTATCCTTTCATAATTCTTTCATTTTCCTGCCGCGCAGTGTATCCTATGAATAATGAAGGGATTATGAAATGAAGAATGATAAGCCTTCTCTGTCAATTCAAAGCGCTGCCTCGGAGGGCAGTTTATCAAAGGCTGAGTGCTGGCACCCTGGTAACGGCTGCTAGCCTTTCTGCAATGTTTTGGCTAGGGGCTTGTAGTCGTCAAACCAGTCCTTCCACCTCTACAGACTCCACTTCGCAGCCAGCCAGTGGTACACGTGAGCCAGTTACAGCCGCTCAGTCAGATGCAACACAAGGCAGAAAGAAAGTTCTGGCCACATTTACAGTCTTGGCGGACATGGCGAAAAATGTGGCTGGCGACAAATTGATCGTGGAGTCGATTACACGGATTGGGGCTGAAATTCATGGTTACGAACCCGTCCCCAGTGACTTAAAGAAAGCGCAAGGCGCTGACTTGATCCTTTACAACGGGCTCAATCTAGAGCGGTGGTTTGAGCAATTTTTTGGTAATGTCCAGGATGTTCCTTCGGTGGTATTGACAGAAGGGATTGAGCGAATGCCAATCGCAGAGGGACCCTACAGAGATAAGCCTAATCCCCATGCCTGGATGTCGCCCCAAAATGCGTTGATCTACGTTGAGAATATTCGCAAAGCTTTTGTGAAGCTCGATCCAGAGAATGCAGCCACTTACAATGCCAACGCTAAAGCTTACAGCGAGAAGCTGAAAGTGATCGATCAACAACTACGCACAGATTTAAAACAAGTGCCTATCAGTCAACGGGTTTTAGTCAGTTGTGAGGGTGCCTTTTCTTACCTAGCACGCGACTATGGAATGAAGGAGATTTATATGTGGCCTATCAATGCCGAGCAGCAGTTCACTCCTCGGCAGGTGAAATCGGTGATTGAGAAGGTGAAATCCTACAATGTGCCGACTATTTTTTGTGAAACCACCGTCAGCGATGAGGGACAAAAACAAGTCGCTCAAACCACGGGCGCACGATTTGGGGGCAATTTGTATGTTGATTCTCTTTCAACGGAAGATGGCCCAGTTCCAACCTACTTAGACCTGTTGGAATATGATGTCCGCACGATTGCCAACG
>DATNQK010000021.1:0-9326 GCA_036704065.1 Stenomitos sp. | reverse complement strand
GGCAGGCGATCACCAGTAACTATTACGACATCCAACAAAGCCAAGCTTTAATTGGCGTAGCCAACAGTGCCCTCAATAATGCTCAGGAAAACCTGAGGATTATCCAAGTGGGAGAACAAGCAGGCATCCGCACTCAGTATGAAGTTCTGCAAGCCGCTGTTGCCCTAGCCGATGCGCGCCAGAATCAAACGCAAGCTAACACCCTGTTCAGTATTGCGCGACGCCAACTGGCTCAACGCCTAAACCTTCCGCCCAATGTAGATCTGACCTTGCCTGCTGATGTCACTGCAACCCAAGCAGGAACATGGCCTCTGTCTTTAGAAGCGTCCATAGTCCTTGCCCTCAATCAGCGGATTGAACTCGAACAAACCAGGCTGCAGCGCCAAATTACCCTGCAGCAAAAGCGCATTGTCGCCAGTCAAAAACGCCCTCAGGTGCAAGGGTTTGCCAGCCTAAACCTTGCCGATGATCTCGAAGATCGCGTTTTAGGAGACTACGGCTATAGCGTTGGGGTACAAGTCAGCCTGAATGTATTTGATGGAGGTAACGTTCGGGCGCAACAGCGACAGTTGGATGAAGCCCTCTTAACCCTTGACCAGCAATTCAATCAGCTCAAGGAATCGATTCGCCTGGAAGTGGAACAGGCGTACTTTAACCTCCAGGCCAGCGCCACTAACATTAGTACTGCTCAGCAGGCCATTACTCAAGCTCAAGAAGGGTTACGACTAGCCCAGTTGCGGTTGCAAGCAGGTGTGGGCACAACGCTAGAGGTGACTCGTGCCCAAGCCGATTTGACTCAAGCGCAAAGCAACTTAATTGGCGCAATTTTGACCTATAACCGTGCATTATCTGCATTAGAACTGGCCACAGGGTATGCATCTGTTCAGCGTTAAGAAAAAGGTGTAACAACTTTGAAGACTTTACAAAATATTTCTTAAAAACTATTTTTTTCAGGTATACCTACGTTGGAACCGTACTTAAAAAGATGCGTCTTAGGAACCATCACAAGCGTTCAAAGTTTACCCAACTCTAAGGTTTAAGGTATGTATTCCTCGAAATTGTCTATCTTCAATATACGGACATTATTAACGGCATCTGTGCTTGCCATCAGCGCGATTATCCCCGCTATTGTCTCACCAGCTTCGGCGGAAACCCGTGTGCTTGGCGAAACCAGATTATCTCCCTTTTTTAACGATACTGATATCGTTCGCGTCGGTAGTTGCTCCCCCCGTATTGAGCGTTTGCAATTGCGTGTTAAAGGTGCTGACGCCAAGATTGAAGCACTAGCGGTTAAGTTTCAAAATGGTCAAGTGCAGCGCATTGATGTGCGCAGTAATATTCCCAAAGGCAGTTCATCGCGTTGGATTAGTCTTCCCGGTGATAGCGCTCGCTGCATTGATAAGATTGGGATTATGGGCAGTAGTGTTGTGAGTTCCGAGGCAGGCCTAGCCAGGGTTCAATTTGTGGGTGAACATGGAACATCGGTCACGAACAATTTGCCCGGTGCACAAACGTCTCGGCAATTAGGCTCGACTAAGTTGTCACTGTTTGCTAACGATACAGACGTGGTTCGTGTGAATAGCTGTCAGCCTCGGATTACTTCTCTGCAGCTTCAGGCCAAAAATGCAGATGCAAACCTGAAGTCAGTAGTGGTCACGTTTGGCAATGGTGAAAAGCAAACGCTCGATGTACGCTCTACGCTGAAAAAAGATCAGTATACGCGTTGGATTCCCTTAGATGGTCGCGGGGGTCGTTGTGTCACGCAGATTCGTGTGCTGGGTGATACCGCGTTTAATTTCCAATTCAGCCCAGCTCGGGTGGTTTTCTACGGTAAATAAGTTTAGTTTGCCTGCCTAAAACCTGTCTGGAGCGATCGCAGGGCTGCTTGTTCAAAGGCTATAGTCGCGTCTATTGTGGCTTGAACCTGGAATAACTGCGCTGCGATCGCCGTTGAAATCGTAAACGTGTTAAGGCGTTGAGTGGCGAGAAGCGTAATATCCTCAACGCGACGGATGCTAGCAACCAGTAATCGAGTTGGACTGCCAATGCCATCAAGGGCTTGCTGCATCGCTGTTAATACCTCGCAACCCTTGCGACCCGTATCATGAATTCTGCCTAAGTATGGGGCAGCATAGTCTGCACCAATGGCTGCCGCAATTAGCGCTTGATGTTCTGCAAAAACTGCGGTTAGCGTAACCCGCACGCCTGACCGAATTAAAGTGGCAGCCGCTGAGGTACCGACTTGGGTTGCAGGAACTTTGACGACAATCCGTTCTGGATCGATGGCACTGAGTTTTTTTCCTACCTGTACATATTGGGCTTCATCGTCTCCCCAAGTTTGAAGCTGAACCTCTTGGGCACCCAATTCAAAGGCTGCTGTGGCCAGATCTGTGAGGCGCTCTACTTGACAGGGTACACCCGCCCTTTCCAGCAACAGCGGGTTTGTAGTGACTCCATAAAATAATCCCAAGGGCAACCACTGCTGCCAATGGCTGTAATCGGCGTCGTCGAGCATGAGCCGTAGACTGGAGCTTTTTCCGTTGAGGTCTACAGGAGACTGTGAGGATAGAGAAGGCATTCTCGAAGGTGGCACGCTTGGGCTGTTAGAAATTAAGTGGCTAGGGGCACCCTAAACAATACCATCTCTCTAATCGGTGAGATGACGGGTAGGATGACGCGATCTCCCAGAATATACGGACAAATTCACAATCCTTTCTGCATAAGACTTTGAAAGGTTTTAAATTTGTCAACCGCTTTTCTACGCAAAAGGCGTAAATTTTTGTAAAAATCTTGCTTTGCAAATTCGTTAACACCCCATTGTCCATGTGTAGCGGCATTTGAGCAGTTGTACCGTCTGATTAATCTATACAGATGTGTCTCAAAATTGCCAATTTGAGGGTCAAGTACCGGAATTTATACTGGCAGATCCGTGATACTGAGCGCTTGTGCGGATTGCACTGAGATTCAAACTTCCGTGATTTTTCTGATGTATCAGCAAGCAGTAATCCGTACCTTAGTGAAAGATTGATGCTGCAGTTGAGACAAGGCTCTGTTCTTTCCTTACTCGGTATCGACAGCAGCTTTAGGATCTATCGATTTTCTCGGCAAAACCCGTCTTTGAACAACGAAAATGCTTGCAACTTCTTCGTCCGAATTAAAAAGCGAAAGTCTTGAGCTTCTGCAAGAGTATCAACGCCAACCCTCCACCGAAAAACGCAATCAATTGGTGCAAATGAACCTAGGGTTGGTTCGCAAGGAATGTCATCGATGGGTTACTCAATGTAATGAGGGATTCGACGATTTGCTGCAGGTTGGATGTATTGGTTTAATTCGAGCCATTGAACGGTTCGATCCAACCAAAGGTCATGCTTTTAGTTCTTTTGCTGTGCCCTACATTCGCGGCGAAATTCAACATTATTTGCGCGATAAAAGTCCTCAAGTTCGTATTCCCCGGCGCTGGCAAGATCTGCAACGCCAAGCTGTAGCTCTGAACCGCACCCTGCGTACAGAGTTGAATCGAGCGCCCATGGACAGCGAAATTGCTGCAGCCTTAGATATCTCTCAAGATGAATGGCAAGAAGTGAAGTTGTCGGTTTACAACCGCTCCATCATGAGTCTTGATGCGCCATTGCAAAGCGATGATCATGAAGCGGCTTGCTTAGGCGATTTGTTGCCGGATCGGCAGTATCGCAGCTTCCAGCTGGCCCAAGAAGATCAAATTCGCTTACAGTCGGCCTTAGAAAGATTAGAAAAGCGCACGTCTGAAGTTTTGGAATTCGTCTTTTTCCACGACTTAACCCAGAAAGAAACAGCAGAACTGCTCGGCATCAGTGCTGTAACCGTGTCGCGACAAGTTAAAAAAGGGCTGACTGCTCTTAAGGAATTGCTGGGTGGCAGCGAAGAAGATTTGCCTGCCAGTATTTCCTCTCCTGCTGTGCACCGCTAAGTTCCTTAATATCAGCACTTAACTGTATAGCCGAGCTGTTTATGGCGAAGCTATGCAGTTATTTTTTTGCGTGTGTGGTTCTTTTTCGTGAGGGTCTACGACGGCATACCATACAGGTACTACAGGCCACTGTTGTCTTTCAGGGCAGGGGGATGACAATTTTCCCAATGGCGGGTGCCAGATTTGCGGCACAATCCGCGACAATGAAATCAGATTCGCTACACGTATTATTTCCCTAAACGATTGGCCATGATGAAGCTTGTCTTTTGGGGTACGCCTCAATTTGCCGTTCCTTCGTTGCAACGCTTATTAAACGAGCCTGATTTTGAGGTGCTTGGCGTTGTCACCCAACCGGACAAGCGGCGCGGACGCGGCAGTCAGCTTGTACCTTCTCCGGTGAAGCAAAAAGCATTGGAATATAACCTGCCCGTTTGGCAGCCCAATCGGGTGAAAAAGGATGCGCAAACCCTGAATACCTTGCGATCGCTCCAAGCCGATGCCTTTGTTGTGGTGGCCTATGGTCAGATCCTATCGCCCGAAATTTTAGCCATGCCCCGGTTAGGGTGCGTCAATGGGCATGGGTCGTTGTTGCCTGCTTATCGTGGTGCTGCTCCCATTCAGTGGAGTATCTGGAATGGGGATGCCACCACGGGTATTACCACCATGCTCATGGATGCAGGCATGGATACGGGCCCGATGTTGCTCAAGGCTTCTATTGCGATTGATTTGTTGGACGATGCGGTTGTCGTGGGCGAACGGCTCGCTGAGGTCTCAGCAGGGTTGTTGGTGGATACCCTGCTGCAACTGAATCAAGGAACCCTGCAACCGACGTCTCAAGAGGATGCGATCGCCACCTATGCACGTTTACTGCAAAAGTCCGATTTTGGGATTGACTGGACCCATTCTGCGATCGCCATTCATAATCAAGTGCGTGCTTTGGTGCCCAATGTGATGGCCCAGTTTCGGGGTCAGCCGATGAAGATTCTGCAAACTGTTCCCCTAGGTGCCGAGTGGCAGACTGCATTACCTGCTGAATTCCAGGCCTTAACAGCCTCGCTGACCCTTGACCCTGCAATGTCCTCTCCTCCTGGAACGGTGGTTCATGTTGTTAAATCCCAGGGGCCAGTGATTCAGACCGGAGAGGGGCTATTGCTACTGCGTACAGTGCAACCTGCGGGCAAACGCCCCCAATCGGGTTGGGATTTTGCCAACGGTGTACGACTGCAACCAGGCGATCGCTTCGAGAATGGATCCGTGCCGATCTCAGAGGCTGCGACCTAACCTGAAACAAATCAAGCTGAACTTGCGGAAAATCCTTGCAGCCACCCTATCAGACTGAACTCAAAGCTGCGATAATTAAAAGGTTTTCCAAAAATTGCGGATCCCAATCCCACACTCGTTCTTTTATACGGCATCATCTCGTACTCAATCATCATGCGAACCCATTATTGCGGCGACCTTCGAGGGGAACACATCGGCCAAACTGTTACATTGTTCGGCTGGGTAGACCGCCGTCGCGATCACGGAGGCGTGATTTTCTTGGACCTGCGCGATCGCAGCGGGACAGTGCAAATTGTCAGCGATCCAGAACGTACACCAGCCACCTATACCAAGGCTGATGCCTTGCGTAATGAGTACGTTGTCAAAATCGTAGGGGCTGTGACGGCCCGCCCTGAAGCTTCGCTAAATACCAAGATCGGCACTGGCGAGGTGGAGATCTATGCCGAGCAGATTGAAATCTTGAACGCAGTGCGGCA
The DNA here is from genome assembly GCA_036704065.1 of Stenomitos sp. Taxonomy (GTDB): domain Bacteria; phylum Cyanobacteriota; class Cyanobacteriia; order Thermosynechococcales; family Thermosynechococcaceae; genus JAAURS01. Next base: position 3,623 of record DATNQK010000021.1, on the reverse strand, counting down.
GCAGTTGCCCTTTCAGGTTTCATCTGCCGAAACAGAATCGACCCGAGAAGACCTGCGCCTCAAGTACCGCTACTTAGATCTGCGTCGTGAGCGCATGCGCAACAACCTGATGCTCCGCCACCAGATTGTAAAAACCTTGCGTCGCTACCTAGAAGATGTTCAAGGTTTCATTGAAGTTGAAACCCCTGTCCTCACCCGTTCCACCCCTGAAGGGGCAAGAGATTACCTCGTGCCCAGTCGAGTCAATCCTGGGGAATGGTTTGCCTTACCCCAATCCCCTCAACTGTTTAAACAATTGCTGATGGTGGGTGGTTTTGATCGCTACTATCAAGTTGCGCGTTGTTTTCGCGATGAAGATCTAAGAGCGGATCGCCAGCCTGAGTTTACGCAGCTCGATATGGAAATGAGCTTCATGACTCAAGACGAGATTATGCAGCTCAATGAAGATCTTGTCCGTCATCTGTTCAAGACCGTTAAAGGCATTGATAACTTACCCCAACCCTTCCCTCGTCTCACCTATGCCGAGGCTATGGAACGCTATGGCACAGATCGCCCCGATACGCGCTTTGGCTTAGAGCTAAAGGATGTCTCCGATCTATTTCAAGATTCGGGCTTCAAAGTGTTTTCAGGTGCGATCGCCCAAGGTGGCGTCGTGAAGGTACTGCCGATTCCTGGCGGCAATGAGCAATTTTCCAACGTGCGCATTAAACCCGGTGGTGACCTATTTAAAGTTGCCAGCGAAGGTGGTGCCAAAGGGTTGGCCTATATCCGTGTTCGAGAGGGCGGAGAAATCGACACCATTGGGGCCATCAAAGACAACTTAAGTGCAGATCAGTTGGCCATCTTATTAGAACGAACCCAGGCAACCCCTGGCACACTCTTGTTGTTCGGCGCGGATGCGACCGAAGTGGTCAACGCTTCGTTATCACGGGTACGACTTGCCGTGGGTGCAGAAATGCAACTGATTTCCCCAGATGATATTCAACTGCTGTGGGTGGTTGATTTCCCCATGTTTGAGTGGAACCCCAATGAGAAGAGACTGGAGGCACTTCACCATCCCTTCACCTCGCCCCATCCAGAGGATCGCCACGACCTTAAAACCGCACGGGCACAAGCCTACGACTTAGTGTACAACGGCCTAGAAATTGGCGGAGGCAGTCTGCGAATTTACGAGCCAGAAATCCAGCAACAGGTCTTTGAAACCATTGGCTTGTCGGAAGCGGAGGCCCAAAGTAAGTTTGGATTTCTGCTAGAGGCGTTTAACTATGGCACGCCACCCCATGGCGGGATTGCCTTTGGTTTAGATCGCTTGGTCATGCTCTTAAGTGGCGAAGAATCCATCCGCGATACCATTGCCTTCCCTAAAACGCAGCAGGCAAGATGCTTGATGACCCAGGCTCCCTCTTCGGTAGAAGATAAACAGTTGCAAGAACTGCAGATTCGGTCAACGCATCGACAAAATTCCTAGCGAATTCATCGCAAGAATTACCCCTTTTGTGGTAGAGATTTTTGGCACCTTTCTGTCGCCTCTTCCACAAGGTGGGAATTGAGTAATAGTGCTTAGTTTTTGAACCAAGCAAAAGGATCCCTTTTGTCTGGGCCTATTGAGCAATCTCAGCTGTAAAACAAGATGGGCTGAGGGATTCATGGGCCTGTACGGAGGGATCCTTTTTTGCTGATTGCTTAATTTGGAGGCTGTTCCTGCGGGGCAAAAACATAAAAATTTTTCGATTTTTGTTTATTCCTAAAGATATAAAATCGTTGTAATTTTCGATTTTTTTGGATTTTTGATCCGTGCTTTGTGATTAGTTTTACATCTTTCTAATACGTCTTGACAAATGACCTATGTTTTATATTAGAGATGTAAAAAACTTGACAAAACTTGAGTCTCTGTACTTTGATAGTAGGCTGAAACGGTCTTCCTATCTGCAATGTAGCACTTTGCATTTTATCTAAAGAAAACCTAAAGAACGCATATAAATCAGTGCTTTGTCTGTATTCTTAAATGCAAATAGTGATTTTAAGGATAGGGAAAACCGAACTCCATTGACTTGAGCTTAACAGTTATAATGCCAGCTAAGTGCTAATTCGGATTTAATAGAAAACAATTTTATTGCGCTGCACTAAGAGGAAAAAACAACTTCTCGGTGCTTTGCTTAAGGAGACGAACTAATGAGAATCGCTCAAATTGCTCCGTTGTGGGAGAGAGTTCCCCCCCCTGCCTATGGTGGTATTGAGTTGGTCGTTGGTCTACTAACGGATGAGTTGGTGAAGCGAGGTCACGACGTTACCTTATTTGCTTCAGGAGACTCAGTTACGGCAGCAAAGCTGGAAGCCATTCATCCTAGAGCCTTGCGTTTAGATCCAGATGCGAAAGAGTACAGCGCCTACGAAGCATTACAGTTAAGCCACGTCTTTCAACGGGCCAATGAATTCGATGTGATTCATTCCCACATGGGGTACAGCGCGTTGCCCTACGCCAAGTTGGTGAAGGTGCCAACGGTTCATACGTTGCATGGTATTTTTACTCCCGATGGCGAAAAGCTGTATCGCCATGCCAAGGAGCAACCCTACGTCAGTATCTCTAATGCGCAAGTGGAGCCTCGGTTAGAGCTTAACTGTGTGGCAACGGTCTACAACGCGATTGATATTCACCAGCATCGCTTCTTTGCTCAACCGGACGAGCCGCCTTATCTGGCATTTCTAGGACGGCTCTCGCCTGAGAAGGGGCCACACCATGCCATTGAGATTGCCAAGCGTACAGGGTACACCCTGAAGATGGCAGGCAAGGTGGATGTGGTGGATAAAGCTTATTTTGAAAGTGAAATTAAGCCCCACATCGATGGAGAGCAGATTCAATTCCTTGGGGAAGCGGATCACTACCAGAAGAACCAGTTGATGGGGCGGGCGATCGCCACTCTATTCCCCATCACTTGGAGAGAACCTTTTGGTCTGGTGATGATTGAATCAATGGCTGCAGGCACACCCGTGGTTGCCATGCGCATGGGCTCTACTCCAGAAGTGATTGTGCATGAAAAGACAGGTTTCTTGTGCGACACGGTAGAAGAGTGCATTGCAGGTGTTAGAGCGATTCACACCATTGATCGCCAAGACTGCCGAGATCATGTTGCCACCCGTTTTAGTGTCGACCAAATGGCCGATGGCTACGAAGCGGTGTATCGACAAATTGCCGCAAAGGTTGCGACTAAAAACGGTCATTCGAAGTCTACCTCTCTTGTGCTCTAGTACTAATTCATGCGATGGGGTGAGGGCCGACGCCCTGTCCCCCATCTACCATTCGTATTGAGCTATGAAAAAAGGACTTTAATATTATGCAAAATCCATTAACTGGGGTTATTTCTAAACCTGAATCACAAGTGTCTAAGTCAACCTCCTTTGCTGTTTCACGACGCTCAATTCCGACCCGTCAATCCATTGCACTGATCTCCGAACATGGCGATCCGGCGATTGATATTGGTCGAGAGGAAGCAGGGGGGCAAAATGTATATGTGCGTAAGGTGGGTGAGGCGCTAGCGAAGTTGGGCTGGCAGGTGGATATGTTCACCCGCAAGACCTCTCCTGACGATGCAAAGATTGTGGAGCATGGGCCTCACTGCCGCACC
>DATNQK010000020.1:0-1753 GCA_036704065.1 Stenomitos sp. | reverse complement strand
GCTGCGAGGGCATCCGCCAAGGTTTGCTGGAGTTCAACGGCAAAGGGTGTGGTGTGGGTCGCTGTTTTTTCGTGCCCTGGCCACCGCGCATACAGCGTGCCCAACAGTGCCGTAGAGCGCTGGGTTTGATTCAAAAGATATTCCACCAAATGGCTGGTCGTGGTTTTGCCATTGGTGCCCGTAATGCCCACCATCTTTAGGGTTTGGGTTGGGTCGTGGTAGAAAGACGTTGCCAGTGACGCACAGGCTTCGTTCATGTCGTGCATCGGGATTACCAAACCACTGTCTGCACTGCTCGGGCGTTCAACTTGGGTCGACACAATCGCCGCGATCGCCCCCGCCTCAATCGCATTTTGCCAAAAGCTACCCCCATCCACACGGGTTCCTGGCATACCGATAAACAAATCCCCAGGCTGACAAGCCCAAGAATTGGTCGACAGTCCCTTCACTTCGGCGTCTAGGGCCGGATGGTTGAGCGACTGCCACTGCGAATCGGCAACGAGGTGGGGCGGCAAAAGTGCGAGTAAGTCTCTAAGCTTAACCATAGGGATATTTATGTTTAAATCTCTGAGGGTTGTCAGGGTTTGCAGATCAGGCCGATGAATGGATCAATCGCGGAAAGTTGTTGTCCATTGTAAGTCGGATGGACAAAAAGTCGAGGGCTATCCTACCGCATTAATGGATAGGCCATCGTTTCATTAGTGACAGTCTGGGTGCCGTTGCATTCTGACACACCCTCCCCCCTATTCCAAAACCGCCTCAAGGTCTGCCGCCAATTGAGCCAAGTGTGTTTTGCGCCACTGAGCATCTAGGGTGCGATCGCAAACCACCTCCAACACCCGTATACCCATCTCAGGCAATGGATTGAGACAAGCCCTCAACTGTGCCCAAGACTCAATCACCTGATGTTCTACCCCATACACCTGGCACAGGGGCGCAAAATCAACCGCTTGAGGCGTCGCAAAAAACGTCTCGAAGGTCTCCGCGTAGGCTGCAATGGGCAACATGCCAAAAATGCCGCCGCCTGCATTGTTGATCAGCACAATTGTCAGATGCCCTTGAAACTGAGGTCGCATCAAAAAGCCATTGGTATCGTGCAGGAGCGAGAGATCCCCTGTCAACAATACACCGCGCTGCCCCTGGGCCATGCCCAAGGCCGTGGAAAGGGTACCGTCAATACCGTTTGCACCTCGATTGAAATAGGGCTGCACCCGTAAGGTATTGGGTCGCCAGAACATCTCTACATCGCGCACGGGCATACTGTTGGCAATAAACAGGGGCGTGTGGGGCGGCAGCACCTGAGACAAGAGCCACGCCACTTTGCTTTCCCGCAACGGCTGAATCGAATCCATCGTCCGATCAATGGTTTGGCCTAGGGCCTGTTCCATCGCCAGCCAGGTTTTCAGGTAAGTCTGCTGAGGCCCTGCAACTCCCTCCGGCGATCGCCCCATTTCCCCCGTGGCATCGGCCACTGTCGCTAAGCGATGGGCAATGGCTTCCACCGAAGCGCGGATGTGCGTACTAGACGCATGGATCGGATCCAGGTTTTGATCCGTCGGATCAATAATCCAATGGTGCGCCGATAACGATTGCAACCACTGCCGCAACGCTTTACTGGTGGGCAATTCACCAAGGCGAATCACCTGTTGGGGCTGAAGCTGAGCCGCTAAAACCGCATTGCGTAGGGCAATATCGTAGGTCGAGATTAAAAACGGGTTGAGGTCGGCCTGATTGCGCAGCGGAGACAGCCCCT
>DATNQK010000019.1:0-6654 GCA_036704065.1 Stenomitos sp. | reverse complement strand
GATGTCTTCGTATCCAGGAGGGCATTTGCGACCTTTTCTAGCATCCGCTGTGCTAGCAAGGGTTCCTGCAACAACTAAAGCTAAAGCAACACCAGCAATCAAATTTTTTTTAGACATGATGCTCTATCCCTTCTAAGAGGTAAATCTTCACAAATTGTAAGCCTGAGACAGCGAGATTAGATCTTTTTCTAGCTGCTTTGGCCTTTTTAGGAAGAGTTTGAACGAATGAGTAGGAAAGGCGCCTTTCGCTTATCTCTGATCTCAATACGGAGCTGCAGATGAGTTGGATCACATCTGTCTAAAAAAAGATGTGCATCGCTGACAAAAAGCAGCTAGAAACTGCTGAAAGCTTTGTAATAATTAGAGGATAAGACCTGATCCAAATTCACTAGAAAACCGTATATTTTATAGGCATGAGTAAAGATCTAATCGCCCTGATCGAGCATAGGGTGACTAGGTAAGCTTACTCTAAGCCTTGTGTTGTCTGGGTGGCCTAACAGAACTAAGTGACGGATCTATTGATCCGTCGCCCACCTTGAAATCAAGTGACGTCCTATGCCCTCTGCCTCTTTCTCTATCCCTGATGAAGTTGAAGAACTGCTGACTGGCTATGTTCTAGGAATTTTGGCGGAGCAAGAACGCCTCAAGATAGAAGTAATGCTGGCACAGTCCCCAGCATTGTGGGATGAGGTACGACAGCTTGAAGCGGTTCTCGGCTTAGTTGCTCAACAAGCAGCAGTTCAAGCCTCCTCAACCCTACGGTTTCGTATTCTGTCTGCAGCGCAAAGCCAGGTTGCACAGTCACAAGCTGTTCAGCCACAACCCTCAGTTCGAAAAAGGCCATTAAGATGGGCAGTTGCAGTTGCATTAGGGTTGATGGCACTGTTGGGGATAATCGCATATCAGAATCTTCAGCTCCGCACTCAAGTAGCACGGCTCGAATCTCAAGTCAAAACCTTAGAGGGGCATGTTCAACAAACGTTTACCTTGCAAGGCACGGTGGTTGCATCTGCCTCACAAGGTAATGTGGTGATCGACCTTGAAGAGGCTCGGGCACAGATTAAGTTGTATCATTTGCCCGTGTTAGGCCAGGGAGAAATTTATCAAATGTGGGCGATTACAAAGGGCAAAACAGTTGCTTGTGGATCTGTTAAACCGGATGCCAACGGAAAAGTGATGGTGAATATTCCTGTACCTGTGCAGCAATATGCTGGGCAAGTGAGTCAATTATTTATTACCCGTGAATCGGTGCCAAAACCCCATAAGCCTAGCCAACTGGTGGTGATGCGCAGCGTTATATCCTAAAAATTTCCAACTTTTGGAAACAATACACTACAATTTATGATCGCATTAAAGGGGCAGTGTAAAGATTAGAGCAGCTATTTTATTCTCACTCTAAGCTAATCTTGCTCTGGGCTATTCGTGAGAACCCCTCTCGTATAGATTATGAGAGCTTAGATGAAGTGGGTTGCTGCCGACCAGGATAAATGCGTGACATCTCTATTGTCTGAACAAGAATTAATCCATGCCCTCCAATCCAAGCATGTTCGAGGGCTTGAGCAGCTTTACGATAGCTACAGCGCTCTGATGTATGGGTTGGCACTGCGGATTCTAAACGATTCGCAAGAGGCTGAAGATTTAGTCCAAGACGTGATTCTTAGTCTTTGGAATAACTTTACCTACAATCCAAGCCGAGGTTCTTTGAAAACTTTTGTCGCGTTACTGGTGCGATCGCGTGCCATAGATCGGGTGCGATCGCGTCAATCGAAACAACAGGCTCTGGAGCGTCTAGGGTCAGTTCAAGCACCCATCCCCAGTGATAGTGTGCCTATGAGTGCAGCAGTGTCTGATGAGATTGCGCAACGGGTTCAGCAAGCCTTAGCCGATTTGCCAGACAACCAACGCCAAGCGTTGGAGTTGGCCTATTACGGCGGCTTAAGCCAGAGCGAAATTGCGCAAAAGCTTTCGGTTCCGGTGGGCACTGTCAAAAGCTGGGTGCGGTTGAGTTTTTCCAAGTTAAAGCTCTCACTGCGCGGTTTAGTCTAAGTACGCATACCGTGTCACTGAGTGAAGCGATCTAAGTGTTGATCTTCCCAAGATTTCTTGTCTTCTAATGGCTCTAAGTGAGTAAAAACATAGCTTCCAGGCAGTGATCGTGCGATTGCCAATTCAATTTCTTCACATAGATCATGTCCTTGCTTGACGGTCCAGTCTTCGGGGACTAATACATGTAATGAGACAAAGCGACGTGACCCTGCGACTCGTGTTCTTAAGGCATGGAACTGAATGCGCTGGGAATCGTAACGCGTCAATATCTCCATGATCACCCGACGTTCTGGCAGTGGCATAGCACTGTCCAGTAGCCCCAAACCTGTCTCACGCAACAATCTTACGCCAGTCCAGACAATATTAGCGGCCACGATGAACGCAATAATAGGGTCGAGAATCAGCCAGTGTGTAATCGGCACTAGAATCAATCCCATTACTACACCTACGGATGTCCAAACGTCAGTCAGCAGATGGTGGGCATCCGCTTTTAGAGTGATTGAACGCAAACGTCTACTCGCTCTTAGCATTGCTAAGGCTAAGGCACCATTGAGGGCAGTGGCAATAAGAGACAGCCCTAATCCAATCCCCAATTGCTCTAGAGGTTGTGGGTGTTGCAATCGTTCCCAAGCAGCGAACGCAATGCTTCCTGCTGCCACCAGAATCAAGGCACCTTCTACTCCACTAGAAAAATATTCTGCTTTGTAGTGCCCAAAAGAATGCTCCTCGTCTGGAGGTTTAGCGGCATAAGTAACAGCCCAGGTTGCAATCACTGCCGCTACAAGGTTTACAACAGACTCGGCGGCATCTGACAGTAGTCCAACTGAACCCGTTAGGAAGTACGCCCATGCTTTCAGTGTGATCGTCAGCAGTGCAGCTCCGATGGAAAGAAATGTATAGAATCGAGCTGATCTGTTGTTCACTTAAGCGCCTTCTAAAATTGCGACAACGCCGAAAATAAGAAACAGTACGCCGCCAGTCATCGTAACGGCACGTTCTGAAACTCGTCCAGCAATTAAACTGCCTCCCAAAACGGCAACTAAGGCACAGATGGTGTGTCCTAAAATAGCCCCTAATGTGACCCCGACCACATTGTTGGCTGCTGCTAGGGTTACTGTGGCAATTTGGGTGCGATCGCCCCATTCGGCGAGGAATGTCAGAATAAAGCTTTCCAACAGGATGGCCAAACTATTGTTACGACCCTTGAGGTTCTTTTCACTCACCTCAATGGCCTCCTTGGCCTCATCCACAATTTCTTCTGTGGATGAACTGCTCATACGGCTGGCTTGATAGATCAGTTTAATTCCAAAGATGAGGAATAACGCCACGGCGGCATAGTGGGTGTAAATCTTAGGCAGAAACGCGATCAGCTGACCCATTGCTACCGATAGAAGTGTCATGGCAGCTAGGGCTGCGACGACTCCAGCCAATACCAAATGGCGTGGATGTCGCATGGAAAGAATCACAGCAATAAAAAATGTTTTATCGCCCAGCTCAGATATGGTGATCAGTATTAAACCTGCAGTAAAAGCAGTTAGCACGGGGTCAAGCTCCTCAGAATTGACAGTAGAGCATCTGAGTGAGCCTGGTCAGCGTGCATACACTTCACCAAGCTCACAACAGATGTGAACTTAGTGAAGGTCTCGCTTCTCAAGCTTGTGCTTAGCTAAAAATTTGACTAAGCGGAGGTCAAGTCTTGCTACCCAAACCAGGCGATTGCCAGTATGTTGATTTGGGCGACTGGTTAAATTGAAACCAGCAGCTACTCCCCTTCAAAACACTTTCACCCTACAGCAAAACTTGCCAGTTTGCAACTGCTGGATGTACGGCTGGATGTGGATTACAAGAGAATCGCTTTCATTTTTGTTTCACTTTTTGTTCACTAGGATTTCATAATCAGAGTTTGAATTTTGGCATATTTAAGTGAGTGGTTGATATCAAAACGCTCTAAGTGCTGTTCTAGATAAGTCTTGCAAACAGATTTTCTATTCGTGAATCAAGATAAAATCCACACAACCCTATCAACAGCTACTCCTTCGCATTCTGGGACTCACGGGATTGTTATTATTGGCTACTATTTTGACGGCTTTTTGGACCTACGATACCCATATTTCTCATCAGACCTTAGGTGATCGTGATATGAAATCAAAAGTTATTGCGGAAGTATTGTATGAAATTCGATCTACTTGCTTTACGACATAAAGGAACTTAGGCAAGACTTTTTACTTCTCAAAATCCGATGTCTTTAGCATAAAATCCTCAATAGTCAGCACGAGCTGGGACTCTATTTAATTACCATTCCCTAGGATTTAATTTGAAAGCGTTGAGTTTGCCCTAAAAGGTCGATATAACACGTTACCTTACTGGATAAGGCACACACATGGATAAACCTCTCTGGCCAAGTGCTTTATCCGAGCCAATATATGGAACCGATGTAAAAACTAATGCACCCACCCTTCCGCATCTCATCTATCGGTGTGGATATATGCAACAATCCTACAGCTTAAGCTTTTGAGCAAGGGACGGACATCTATGACTATCCACCCTCTAGTAGATAAAGGCCCACTACGGAGGGGGTATCCGTGTGTGCCTCTACCTAACTAATGTAACGATCTACCTAAAGCTAACGCACCCTTCCTTCCTGCTGTATCTGTCCGCGTAGGTAAATGGAACAATCCTACAGCCTAGCTAAGCAGGATTTTAACGACACGCCATCTCACTTGGGCCTACATGCGATCGCCCCAACTATTTGCCAAAAGGGGCAACCCCCCGGAACTGCCTCGCTGGCGAAGCGCTGGCTTGAGGATTTACAGTCCAGAATGCAGATGGCGCTACTATAAAGGGCGATCGCACTACAACAGAACACCCCGATGCAACCCCAAACTGCTATGACCGTAGTCATCGAACACGAACCCTCCCAGGAGCGTTTAGCTGAACTCGGTGTCTTCAATTGGCCCATCTGGACAAAGGAAGCCTCTGAATTTCCGTGGCACTATGATGAGGCCGAAACCTGCTTTCTCCTGGAGGGTGATGTTGTGGTTACACCCAATGGGGGTGAGCCTGTTGAGATAGGGGCGGGAGATTTAGTTACCTTTGCGGCAGGGCTATCTTGCACCTGGAATGTCCGAAAAGCCGTGCGCAAACACTACTCCTTTGGTTAACGTCATCTTTGCATGAGGTATTATGAGCGACCCTCCCTCCCTCTCCTATCAGGCGATCGCCACTGTTCAAGGACAAGTCGAGCTGGGTGAGTCGCATGCCACCCTGACCATCGGTGATGCCGTCTTTGCAGCTTTTGCCTCTCCAAGCGTGCGCAAGAGACTGGTGCCCGACACCGTGCAAACCTTTAGAGTCTATCCGAGGCTCTGGCGTAGTCAGTTAGCCTTCGATATCCGTAAGGTTGTGGACGGTCCGGCGTTGCCCGTCATCCTCAACGGCTGTTGGGGACTGAGTCGAGACGTTCCCTTCTTCATCATTTACCGCAATGAACTGCTCCATCCAGGCGATCGCAAGCTGCAGACGCTTGTCCCAGTAGTGTGGGAAGATGCGCCTCCTGCAGATGGACAATTCTGGAAAGCATTGGGGCAAATCAAAGATGGAGCGATCCACATTGTGCAAGCTGAGGGTCCCTTTGACCCACCACCCAAAGCAACACAATTTGTTCCTAAAAGTGAAAAGCTCCCTCAAGTTGCGATCACACCTGTTGAGGTTGCATCTGAACCGAGTCCTGTTGTTCCGCTGACGAGTGAGGAGATTTTCGCAATGGCTACCCCTGCTAAGGTACAGCTCACCTGCAAACTGAACCAAGTACCCCAGCATCGAATTCTGCCGGACAAGCAAATCGAGTTTTTCTTGCGTGATGGAGAGTCAGAGCGAATTTTCACCGTTTGCATGAAGCCAAAGGTGTTCAAGAAGCTGACGGACCACGGGTATGCCGATTGGGTCGCAGCGATATCGGGTGAAATCGGCACAGCGACGGAAACGGGTTTTGAGTTAGTCAATCCCAGTCTGCAGGTTTTCGAGAAGAAGCCAAAGGGGGATGCTGAGGCTGTAACTCCTGCGTATACGGAACCTCAGGAGACTGCAACTCTTGCCAAGGCTGAGACCAAAGAACATAAGGGAGCCGATAAGCGCAAAAGTCTCCTAGATGGAGTAAAGCTACGGTGAGACTGGAGGGTAAGGGGCGATCGCTTTTGGAATACGGCATCGGGAAACAGCAGCAATCTTAAGCGTTGTTCTCCAGACTCACTCATGCTGTCACAGCCCACAAACAGGAGCTGTGAATTGGAATACACACTGCTCTTCCCCCTCCCCCAACTTCGTCGGGCAAATAAATCTCTTGGACATCATCAGTAACCTTATTTTGTGAGTTCTAGTTCAACTACTCGGTAGAACTCTTTTACCTGTTTGGCAGACTGAAGATGATAAACCCGCTTGTTTTCCTTAGCCTTATCCACATACTCTCGGTATTTTGGCGTGAGCTTCTTATGGCACAGCCAAACCGTGGAATAACTGTTTAATGTGCCCTTCAAAAGGGGACTATTCTCAGGCCAACTTTCTGGTGGGACTACAAAGCCTTTCAAAAATCGCTTGGTTACCCACCAATAA
>DATNQK010000018.1:0-6973 GCA_036704065.1 Stenomitos sp. | reverse complement strand
GCAAGCGCATAGCCGTCCTTTGCCGAATTGCTGTTCCATTGCCTCAATCCGGCGCTGCAAGGCTTGTTCATCCTCAAGTTCGATTTCAAGCAGACGATACTCTTCAGCGATCTGGCTTTGCGCCTCACGCTGTTCTTGTTCCATTTCGAGAGCACATTCATAAGGCATAATGGTTTGAACCTCATGTAGGTAAGCCAGCAAAGAGAGCGTCGGATTGGTAGTCGGAACGCTCTCTGTTGCTGAGTTGGTAGAGATTTATACAACTGAGATTTATTGATGGGAGTCCGCAGGGCTTCTCAATGGCCTTGTCGTGGGCGTTTCCTCCTCTGTCCGTTGCGTCGCTTGCGCTTCGCGGCTAACAGGTTACGGGCGGTCTTGTGGCAGTTCCGCTCTCTGCTATCTCAGTTGTGGAAGCTAGGGGCAACGCTGGATTTTTGCTTCTCGGTGAGGCCGTTTGCTTTCCTCATCCATGTTTCTATATTGTAATTATTTTATAGAAAAAACAAGGGTTTTGAGATATATTTTGAAGGATTTTCCGGTTTCTTGGGTGCAAAAAGTGATAGCAAAGGCAAGGGCGTGAAGCGCAGCGAACGGCGTAGCGTACCCTTGTCGATCCCAAGAGCGCTAAGCTATCAGGCTCTGCTGGGGCTGTTCCAGTGGCGGCGTAGTGCAGGGTTTTTCTCGCAACAGCCCCCAGCAGCTGCCAAGCGGCGAGCGCTTTTCTTCTATGCAATGTTCAGTGAGCTTGAACCTGTGGCAGCTCGTCCCATCGGGTTGTGTATCTTGGCGATCGCTTCTCTTGTTTCATGCTCCAGCTTTGCTTGAGTCCGGCTGCTGCAAAGCGAATGGTACCTTTTCCAAACTGTTGGTTGATGCTATCAATGACTTGCATGAGTGCATCAGATTTACTTGTAGCTGGTGCATCCCATAGGCTGAGCTGCCGTTCGCTTTTGGGCCGTAGTCCTAACAGAATCAAAGCGCAATTGAACAAGGGGGAATCGATACACTCGCTCACACAGTTCATTTCAATTGCACATCAAGGACAGTTACGACGTCATTATCAGGGGGAGTTGGCCAATCAATCCAGTTGCCTTACCTTAGTGACCAATGTCATCGTGTGTTTTGGAATACGGTTTATATTCAAGCAGCGCTGGACTATCTCACTCAAGAAGGGTGTGAGGCTAATCCAGAGGATACCTCACATCTGTCATCCTATCGGTTTGAGCATATTAATCCCTACGGCAAAATGCGCTTTGATATTGCTCAAATCTTTCTTCTGAAAAGGGTTACGGTCTTTAAGACCTCTCAAAAGTGTTCAAAAATGAGCCTTGAAACCTATACTCCATAGGGCTTGCAGCCTTAGAGTTGTTTTCTGTGCTGTTGCTACTGGAATGCCGATATAATCCTCCACCTGCTTATGCCTCTCACAAGGTACGCGAGACGATGAATAATCGCATTGAGTTTCTCAAGGCCACTGTCTTCTAACTTTTTCAGCGACTTCAAATTTTCTGCACCAGTAAGGGGTATACACCCAATTTACGATTGCTACAGACCTAAGTTTTTCTGTGTTTTCTCCAAAGAATTAGCGACATTGACTCTGATCGTTGTTATTTCTAAGAAATGATTCATACTTTATAGAACTTTTTCATACTGTGTTTGAAAGGATGATCCTCTAAGTTAAGTTCATAAGCATTAAATCTGCTTAGAAATGATTTCTTCACACACATTCGGAGAATTATTATGATGAAATTATTGGTAGCTATTCCTGCAGCTTTGACAGTTGGAATGTTGACGATGGGTCATGCGCAAGCAAAGCCAGAGGGCTCACAACCACCCTGTACAGGTGAATGTAAAAAGGTTCCTGCACAGTCTCGGAGTGGTCGCGCTCTTCTAGACCAACGCTTTGCAGTGATCAACAGTAACGGAACATTAGCCAGAGGCAATGGCGTTTCTTCATCCACAAGATTAGGTACGGGTATCTATCAAGTCATTTTTACAAGAAATGTCACTGCTTGTACTTATAATGCGACTGTAGGTCAACCTGGAAACGGATCTACGGATGGCTTTGCCATGACTGCAGCACGTGCTGGTAATGTAAATGGCGTTTTCATTGACACCCGAGATGCCCTTACAGGCAATCGCAATGATCGCAGCTTCCATCTGCTTGTAAGTTGCTAATTTATCGAGCCCGATAGTGCAGAAAACTTATCAAATCATAGTCAGATAAAGTCCTTATAAGATTGAGCTGTTTGAGCACAAAACTGATGATGATATCAAATTTGCTCCAGGACTTTTAAGGTTTGAAAAGTTTTCTGTACCACCAAATCTATAATGGTTTCACGAATTATGATTCGGTCAACCAAATGCTGGAATGAGTCTTGACTTCTTGGAAGATTCCATAGATTTTAAGTTCTGCCTTAAGACTTTTGTCATTATTACAGCGAATTTTGACCTTATATAACCCATCTGAAATCACCTTATTGATTTCATGGAAGAACTTTCGAGATTTTAGATGTGCATTATAGAGTCGCTATCCGCTGTATCTAGAATCTTTCATTCATTGCTTGAAATCTAGTTAATTAAATCGAGGAAAAATGTCTACATCTAATACAGTACCAATAACTGATATTCATGTTTATCCACGTTCAAATATTAATAACCAAGTGATCAATCAGGATCTCGCGGTTGCTAATAGTCAAGGACAAATTACCTATGCCGTAGATGTTCCGAATGTTGGAACAGGAAATCTGATTTCCGTTCAAGTGAATAGCCTTCTGAGTCCACCCGACCGCAAGTACAGAGTGATTGTGAACAAACTAGGGCATCAAATTGTGTATGAAGAAGCCGTTTACTGTGGCCATAAACCTACCAATCCCATCGAACTTGATTTGTTAGACCACTGTTAGATCACTCAATCCTTTTTATTCCTTAGGAGACCTGAATTATGCAACTGACCATTAAGCAGTTTAGAAAGCCAATTCTGCGAGAAATGGATTCTCCTGCTGGCATCAACTTCGCAGCGGGGGATGGCATGATTGTCCATGATAATAATGCTGCAACCAAAATTTGTATCCCCATCCAGGGCGGTGTTAACCCCAGTACAAGCAAGAAATATTCCATCTTAGGTACTGAAGTTCATTCACCCATAGATCAGGACTATGTTCAATACAACGATATGGATTATCTCTATTTTAATTCCCAGGGTAGAGCCTGCTTTCAAGTTTCAGATTCTAATTCTTAACGATTGCCCAAACACTCAAAAACAAGGAGATTAAACATGACCAGCTTAAGCATTCAAAGCCCTGTCTATCTTTTGATTCCAGGGTATGACTACGTCGGGAAAGGGTTTGATGTATTTGGTGAATTTAATCAAACGTCGATCAAGCAACCCCTATTTATGACCACCACTCCCTCGAACCAAACCTACAATCTGAATAACCAGAGCTATGTAGTACCCCAAAACTTAGGGGTGATGGAGATCCAACAGAAAAACGGTTGCTCGACCGTCTTTAGCGAAAAGTCCGATTTCTCAGAATTTCTAAGTCTACAAGCAGGCATTGAGGGAAACTATCTGGCCTTCAGTGGGGAGTTTAATGCTTCCTTTGGCAATATTTCTAAGGGTACTTCAGACTATCAATTTGGCCTTTACTATCTCTTTACCGATGGCTTTGCGGTTGAGCTTCAGCAGCCTACCCGTGACAACCTATTACCATCTGTCCTGAACGATCCAGATTTTCAAAACCTACCCACTACCTATACCCCAGAGAATCAAATATTATTTTTCCGGTTCTTTGACAAGTATGGCACCCACTTTATTCGCAGTGTAGAGATGGGCGGACGGCTGTTCTATAGCGTGGCTATCGAGAAATCCTACAACTTTACGGAAACGGAATTCACTGCCAACCTGACGGCTGAGTACAATGCCGCACTGTTTGATGTCAAAGCCAATGCCCAAGCGGACTGGAAAAGTATCGATCAGACCTGGGTAAACAATCGACAGGTCACCATCAATGCGGTGGGGGGAGATGACAGCATTTTGAATGTGCTTAAGCAGCCAGAACCGCCCCAAAACTTTAACGATACCTATACCCAATGGCTGACAACACTCGCCACTCAGCCAGGACCAGTTAATTTTACTCTCATGGGGGTGGATGCGATCTTTTCGGGAGAGCAGGCAGATGCCGTCAAAACTGCCATAGAAGCGTACTGTCAGCGTCGGGTTGTGCTGAATGCGGTGGGCAGCGATCAGATTCAGTCAACCACGGGCAGTATTACCCTTGATAACCAACCGCTCTTGCAGCCGAATTTCCAAGATGATGGTCTGACAGTTGCGATCATTGACCGAGTTTCTCTAGAACCGCTATTTCAGGAAACCTACAAGATGGGCTGGCGACCTGGTATGTGGAATCCCAATAGCCTGGAATACCCAGTCAACTATGACTATTCCGATTTAATGGAAGACCTACAGGAATTTGAAGGGAATGCCGATGTCATTGTTGCCATTGTCTTTTGGGGACAGTACAGCGTCTGGGGCTATCCCACCCAAGCCTTTTATGACTTCCTCTGCCGCTGTGGGGCGGGCAATGCGCTCCTGGGCGACTGGACAGACAATAGCACCAGCTTTAGCGATCGCGCCTGTGCCTATGCGATTGCTGGAGTTCCGGGATTTGCAAAAGGGCAAGCGGTAGAAAGCTATGCTGCATTGAAGCCACCAGGAACCTATTACTACCAGGGAATGACTTATCCTAGCCTGACACTCCAGGTAGACTTAAAACCTGAATATGTCGGGGGCAAGTTTATGTACACCCCCACGTAAGCCACACGCTAGCCCCCAATTCCCAGAACTGGGAGTCGAAGACAGCATGAAGTCAAGATTGAGGCTGAGATATACATACATCTCAGCCTTAGCAAGAAAAACTGTAGACGAAAATATATAGGGAACCTGATAGTTATGAGCAAACAGCGCATTTTGGCGATCGGCTATGCCAGGGAAGGATTTGGATTTGGACGGGTTTTACAAAGTCTGCTCCAGCGTCTGCGCGACTCCTACGACGTTCACCAGTTTGAGATGACCTGTACGGGTAACACCCAGTGGCCTTGGCAGGTATATTCCAACCAAATGCCTGAAGACCGTTTTGGAGAACGACAACTGCCCCAACTCGTAGAAGCAATCCAACCTGATTTCATCCTCCTGCTGGCAGAGTTATGGGATGTGCCGCGCTATATTCGCCTCTTTCGCCAGTTTGCAAGTCATATCCCCTTGGTGGCCTACTGCCCCCTTGATGGAGAACTCAAGCTTTATCCCTATCTAGAGACGTTAGCGGAATTGTCTCTTTTGGTGGTTTATACCGAATTTGCGCGCCAACAGGTGCTTCAGGCTTTTGCTCGGCTTAAGCAGAACGGACGTAATCTGACCCCTCCCAATCTAGCAGTCATTCCCCACGGCATTGATACAGAACGGTTTTATCCCTACCATGCTGACTTTAAGGTCGCAAGGCAGATGGCTAGGGCAGAGCTGTTTCCGACACAGCCTGAGCTACACAATGCCTTTATTGTGTTCAACGGCAATCGCAATCAGAGCCGAAAGCGGATCGATCTCACCCTCAAGGGGTTTAGCCTATTTGCGGCTGATAAACCTGACAACGTGCAGTTATATCTCCATATGGGCATGATGGATCAAGGCGTGAACGTAATAGGGCTTGCCAAGCAGTATGGAATTCAGTCTCGGTTAATCTGCACTACCCAGGGCAGACCCCATCCAGTAGTATCCGATGCAGAACTTAATCTTATCTATAATGCATGCGATGTTGGGCTAAATTCCTCAGCAGGGGAAGGTTGGGGTTTGGTGAGTTTTGAACATGCAGCGACGGGTGCGGCTCAGGTAGTACCAAATCATAGTGCGTGCCGAACGTTGTGGCCTGATGCTGCGCTAATGCTGAACGCCCAGGTTTCTCCTTTGCATAACCTGCCACTGATACTACGGGAAGTATCGCCCGAAGAGATTGCTCAAGCACTTCAACGACTTTACAGTGATCCAACGCTACGGGAGCTACTGGCAAGTGCAGCCTATCGCAACGCCACCCAACCCAAACTGCGATGGCAGGAGGTTGTAAAACAGTTTGAGAGAGTATTTCAAACACTGACAATGAGTAGGTCAGACATATCCGCTGCTGCTTAGCTGGTTGTACTACAACTTACGATTAAGGGGTGTCAATTTTATATTAGTGGGATAGGTTCTAGACAACACGATAACGGGTTTCCCCTGCAAATGAGGTGCAAATACAACCTTACATGATGCGTAGAAAGAGTTGCAATCACACAGTGCAAGCATCTCAGCAGGCCAAGCAGAAATGCTGAGGCTCTACCACTGATCGAGACAAGGGCAAGCTGGCCCTAGATATGTCGAGCAAAACGAATGAATCCACAGGAATCAGCAGCTAAATGATTAATGTACGGAAAACATAGTAGCTGAACTGAAGGGATTTTCATAGCGTCTTGGTCTGCACAGTACAACCGACCTCAGCTTTGCCCAGGCAAAGGAGCATGGCGATCGCTTTTGAGAGGCGACATCGGGTACAGCGGCAGCAATCTTAGATGTTGTTCTCCAGACTCACTCATGCCGTCACAGCCCACAAACATGAGCTGTGAATTGGAATACACACTGCTCTTCCCCCTCCCCCAACTTCGTCGGGCAAATAAACCTCTTGGACATCATCAGTAACCTTATTTTGCGAGTTCTAGTTCAACTACTCGGTAGAACTCTTTTACCTGTTTGGCAGATTGAAGATGATAAACCCGCTTGCTTTCCTTAGCTTTATCCACATACTCTCGATATTTTGGCGTGAGCTTCTTATGGCACAGCCAAACCGTGGAATAACTGTTTAATGTGCCCTTCAAAAGGGGACTATTCTCAGGCCAACTTTCTGGTGGGACTACAAAGCCTTTCAAAAATCGCTTGGTTACCCACCAATAA
>DATNQK010000017.1:0-13303 GCA_036704065.1 Stenomitos sp. | reverse complement strand
CGTGGTGAGCCTTGGGATTCTGTAATACCAGATTTTGATATTCCACCATTTAAAGATGAATCTCACCCACCAGAATGTAAGCCATGCGATCCAAATATTAGCGATGACCCGTATGAGGAATCGTTACCTACGGAAGCAGGAGAAAAGTCTGGTAGAGTTCGTTCTTACTCTGATTATCAGAAAGAACGCTATGGTTCTGAAGGCTTAAGGTTTCAGCGATCCTTAGAATTAAGATTGCGCGGTTTTGATTCTTCAATAAATTTAGACGGAGACATCGAGTACAAATTCTGTAGCAAACGCAGTCCTAGTAATTATTGGACTGTAACAAAAAAAGCTGCACGCAAAGTACAGGTAGAGCTTATGTGTTGGGAAGGAACGGAAGGAAATTACAAAGGTAAAGCGTTAAAGTTTCTTGGCGGTTACGGAGAAGAACAAACCATCACGGTAATTAATTCAATTTTTCCTAGCCCTGAAGATGGAGTAATTGAAGTATTTAGATGGAGCGTTGAACCTAACTTAGATTTAATGGGTAGACTTTGGCATAAAGATTTAAGTTTAGCTGGAGGCAACGTTGAATTTACTCCTTTAGAGTTTGGTAGTAAATGGCTATCATTCTTTGCTCGTAATCCCGAACATGGATACTATGATGGTTTATTTTTTGAAGTGGTAGAAGGAGAGCAAACAATTAGATTATTAGGTTGGTAGCTAAAATTAAAAGTTAATGTTTGATAATTACTAATTATGTTTATTGTTGATTGTTTAATTGCAAATGTAATCACTAAATTTACAGCTTCCCCAGATAAGCTGAATAAGCTAATTTACAGACTATCCTTGACAGAATATGCAATTGCTAACCACTGTCGGAAACTGGCTGGAGAACTAGACCCTAACCTAATACCACCTGACCCACATCATACTCACCATAGCGATAATCAATTAGCTCAGTTTCTATGGGAGCAGTACATCGAAGAACGCTTACACGGTCAGATGTTAGCTGCTTTATTACACGAGCCAAGTCATAAACAAGGTGGTATAGGTCAAGTTAAACATCCAGATTTTATTGCTAAACAAGTAGAAGGTTTAAGTAATATCTCTCCTTTCTGGTGGTTATTAGGTGGGAAGCGTGCAGAAGATTTTGAGTTATGCGATCGCTTGGCAATGATGAGCGTGTTAGAGGATTACAGCAGAAAATTCTATGAGTGCTTGTTTCATGTTTTACCTAATTGTCCATTGCGAAGATTAGCTGACAAAATTAGTGTAGAAGAAATAGAACACAGCGAAGCTTTATTCTCATACTTGTCACAAATGGTAGGAAGATATAAAGCTAGGTGGCTGATACTAAAGTGGAAGGTTAAAGCTTTATTAGTATTACCTGATGCCTTGCGTTTAGGTTTAGCTTATGCACAAAACAATAAAAAGGAGATAAAGCACGATGCCGTTATCTGATGATGGAAATCCTATATTTGATTGGAGTGAATCTGGTGCAACTGACTGGGAATGTGATTGTCCAGATTTTAGAAAAGCAGAATATAAAAATCCTAGAAGTCAATTTGCCAGTATGAAACAAGAGAGAAGCTGGCAGGGTAGTGGTGCTGGCTCACCTGGATATTGCAAACATATTATGATGGCACGCACTAATGAAGGAGATTCAGATGGTTCTGAGTATAAAGATTTTCCCTCACCAATTGGTGAATATAATACCTACAACATCCCTCGTGGTAATGGAAGTAGTGGAGATAACTTTGGGTTTCAAGGTGTTAGAGGATGGGATTAAGTTTAAATTCTAAGGTAATAATATTATGCAAAATTCTTCTTTATCAATAAGCTTAGGATTGCCACCATTTTCTCAAAATACTAACTATGACAATTTTATAATTCCTGGTGCTTTAGCTGTTCTGGATTTTAGTGATAGCAGTACAATCACCTGGGATAATACCGGAACCCCAAGTATTAGCAGTATTAAATATAAAAACAATCTGTCTTTATCTGCTACAGCAACAGATAAAACTAAACAACCTGTGGGCGATTCAATCAATGGAAAGGTTGCTGCTAAGTTTGATACGTTTGATGATTACCTACAATTCAGTTCGCGATTAACAACGGTAAGAACTGTCATCTGGATAGGAAGACTACATCTAACAGTTGACCATTTCAACGATAGTTGGTTAGGACTTACAGATGATGTTGGCGTGTACTGTGGAGCAGGGCCAACTTACGCATTATTGGATACTGCATTTACTCCATCTTTGTGGGCAGGGACTTGGTATCTAAACGGAAGTGCAGTAACCCCAACAACAACTGCTGCACCAATTGGCTCAAACTTTAGCTTGATAATGCAGACAACTAGTAACGGAACTTGTGACTACATTTCAAGGGACAGGGATTTTACAGCTAGAGGATTGCCGATAGTTTTGGGAGAAATTCAATTAAGCTCTCAGACTTTTACTGAAAGCGAGCTACTAGAATTTAATACTAACCTAAGAACCAAGTGGAATTTTTAATTAACAACCATTCCAAGCTGGCTTAAACTTTGCTATTAAATCAGCCTCAATCCTTTCGTAATCCGAAGTTAAAACCCAACCAATCTTTACTGTTTTGTTGTGGGCTACTGCTTTTACTCGATCGTGCTTCTGGTGTTTCCCAAAATTTGGAGAGTTCCACCTAAATAAAATCTTATTGCTTGAGCCAATGTAATAACAAATGTAATCAGAATCAAAAACAAAATAAACCCCAGCATCAGCAGGAAGCAAGCGCAAATCTGGAAATGTTATCGCTGTAATCTTGGGCAATATTTCCGCGATAGTATCCGCAGTTTCTAGCAGCAATTGATAATATAAATCCCTAGCTTGTCTGTATTTAGTGCTAGTGCCAGATCTCACAACCCCAAACAAATGATAAATAGTATCAGTCTGGTTCTGTTTGTGATGTTGCAGTGCTTTAAATAATAACTCAATCTGCCCCGGTGTTTTACCTTCGTGTAGTGGTGGGCTGTCGGGGTTTTGGAGTTTGTAAGCGACTAGGGCGATCGCGTCATCTAAGGTTTTGAGGGTGACCGAAATCTGAGAGTTAATTGGCTGAGACTTTCTCACTGTAAGGGCTGAGGGGTGACCGAAATCTTCAGCCACTTCCCGAACCTCAACATCAATCACAGTTGCTTGGTCGGGTTCTTCTGTAGGTTGGGATTGTGGTTCTCGCTGCTTCTGCTTAGGGTGAATGACAGCAGCACTGTCTCCTACTAAGATTGGATATTGTTGCTGGTTTACCCATTGAAGCAGCGCACTATTCTTAAGTCGTTTAGCATGAGTTTGAGCAAATTCACCAAGTCTCACATAACGGAAACATTTTCTAATAGAACCCTCACCTTGAATTTTAAGAGACTTAACTGAATCATCTTGCAGTAAAAGTATTAATCTAATGCGAACCTTACGAGCTTCTCGAATCATCTTCTTTGTTACTTCCATTGCTTCAGGAACTTCGGCAACAGATGTGTTGAACTCGTCAAGGATTGCATTGACTATTGGGTAATTTTCAACACCTTGAGAGTACAGTTTAAAACGCCGATCCATTTCTGCGTAAAGGGTTTTTATAACGGATGCAAAACTTATATTTTGTCCGTTAGGTTCTAGCAATAATTTAAAATTAACTTCTTTATCTTCTTTCCAGTTTCCATAATTTCTGCCACCAGAATGAATGGATTTAACGCCTAAATAGTCAGTAGGTTTTTTGTGAGGATGGCAAACAATTAAAAGTCCACTTAATTCACGACACACATTTTCAGCAGTAAATGATTTGCCATCACCTGTTCCCCCAACAATTGCTAAGTGTGGGTATTTATCAGGCTTAGTATCAAACAGTTTCCAATCAAAATATTTAGTGTTATCCGGTGGTTGTTCGTAGGAATAATCTAGATCGTATTCTCCATCAGGCTGGTAAGCTTGCTGTTGCGGCTGATAGTATTCCTCCTGTTCCTCAAGCTGAGTATGAGGTTGCATCTGCTGGTATTGTGGCTGTGGCTGTGGTTGTACTTGCTGTGGTAGATATCTTTGACAATCAGCTTCATCGATAAAGGTTTGCACTGCCATTTCATGGCCTAATCTTTGACCAACTTTATCCACAGCCGCAGATTCAATCATCTCCTTATATCTAGCTTGAGCATCTAATCTTCTTTGAACTTGAATAATCTTAAATCCACAAAATATAAACCCCGAAGTTGTAGCAATTCTGCCAATAGAATTTAAATTAAAATCTGGTTTTAGTTGAATAGTGAGAGAAGCAGCCAAACCAATTAAACCAAATGCGCCAAATTTTACAATGTCAGATTGATCTGCTTTGTATTGATTTGGTGCGTAGTAGTCATTAAGATTGGTTGGCTGCATATTAATTAACCCAAGCAAATATTATTCCGAACAAAAACGATAAAAGTAAAACAACGGTAAAAGCCAAAACACCGTAAGGGTCTTTTCCTCTAGCTGTGTAGATTTCTGGCTTTACAAAAAGTATTAAACACATGACTGCTAATACGAAAAGCCCTAACCCAGAAATTCCTAAAGAAGCAGGAATGAACATAGGCGAAATCCTGATTAATTCATGCAGTAATTTTGCGATGCCCATTCCTAAAATGCCGTAGCCTAAAAGCTTGATTTCCTGCGATTGCATTTCCTAGAATCCTGGTAATTGACGCTGGTTATTGTTTCTGCTTCCGTAGCTATGACCGATATCAGAGTATTTATTGGCGTAACCAGCAGCTAATTGTTGGACTTCATTTTTGGCTTTTTGATCGGCTTCTATCATTTGCATTTTTCCTTGAGCATACTGAGGAGCTAAGGTTGCCATTTTGTTTACCGTTTTTCCAATAGCTTGAGCAGCTTTGGTTTTAACTTTGGCATCTTCGCTCACTAATTTGAGATTGCTTTGGAGGATGTCTAGGTTACTATGCAAAATCTTTATATCTTGGTCGATGCCCTTGGAAGTGTACTTCGCTGTAGTCCTTCTCTCTTGTGCTTCCTCCTTGCGCTGCTGTACCTGTTCCGGGGTTGAGTACTCTCTGTGCTCTGGACTCTGGAAGTGCTGGCCTACGAACAACTGATTCCAGATTGACATTATGATTGGCTCCTATCATTTGATATTTGTTAGCAAAAAGTCTGGACTTGTCCTGTAAATTTTGAGTAGCTAAAGCAGCTTGATTAATATCTTTCAAAGTTTGCTGTTGCGCTTCTCTCAGTTTTTGATTGGCCTTTTCTACCTCCTTTCTGTATCTAGCGTTTTCCTCTTTGATAAAAGCATTTGATTCATCTATTACCTGATTAAGTTGCTGGATATCCGTTGGACAATTCAAGCAAAGATCGTAAGCGTAAATGGGTCTGGTGGTGGGCGCGCCTTGTGGATGATACTCAGCAAATTGATAGCCATTGTTACGCCCTTTAAAAATCATGTAGCAGGACAAGCCAGATTCTTGAGCTACACGAATATCATCTTTTCCTATTGTTGGCGGATGCCCTTTAGACTCTTCATGAAAATGCCAGAATCCTATTGCTGCCTTATCCCTCCACCGAAAGCGGAAGCTTACTGGATTTTTAGGGGTGAGGTTACGCTCTACAGTCACGCTTCCGTCGGCAAGTACTAATCCTCCAAGTGCTGATTTAGATTTAGTTTTTGCAATGACTTGGATAATCTTTTCTGAAACAGATTGAAAGGATTGAGTTTGTTCGGGCTGTCTCCCTCTTAACCTGTCCCAGAATCCCTGCTTAGGTTGCTGCTGAATTTGTTGCTGAAGCTGTCCCTGCTTAGCAACCTGCTGTTCCGGGGGAAGCTTGCTTATCAGTTCCGGCGTGAGTTGGTGCGGCTGGATGAAAGCCTGGTGAACCTGTACGTTCTGTGCGCCGTATTGTTTCCTCAGTTGCTCAGCTAATCCATGTAATTGGCTGTTAACCTGGCGCTGTGCTTCTTCAGGTAGTGGAGAATCGGGTATCCTCTCCCATTGCTGGGAGTTGGTTCGGTGGTAGGTTTGTTGAAATCCCCGGATGTTTTGGGGCGGTAGAGAGTCGTCAACGTAGAAGGTTTGCGAGTTCCCCTTTTGAGTGACATGGCTTACTGCCTGACTCCCTTCGTAAGATTGACCGGGATAATTTGGGTTGTTCCTGCGCCAAATTATCTTGTCTTCTTCTGGCAGATCGGCTGATGTGTACCATCGTTTTTGTTCGCACGAGGCACAGCTACAGGTTGGACAGTGCATTCCCATTGATTTACTCTCCTTCTAAATATTTCTCTAAAAAATAAATCAAAGCCCCGCTTAACAAGCCTGAAATTGCCATTGCAAGAAAAAATAATTCGATACTCATTAGCCATTCCTCCCTATTTCATTGACGTAAATATCAACTGAGTACTTGAGCAAGTCTCTTTCTGTTGCAGTTGGAAAAGCTTCTTTCAACATTTCCTTAATTGCAAGCAAGTACTCAGTATTTACGGTCGGCTTTCTACTTGTAAACGCTGTAATTAGTTCGTGAAACAAAGTATTTTTCTCTGCCTGTTGAGGTGCGGTGACTGACAAATAATCTTTGTACCTTTCAGAAGCTACGCTTTCCTTTCCTAGATGAAAAGTTAAATCCATTAATCGCACTAGCTTTTCAACAAATGGACGTTCTTCTGCTAGCTCATCTTCTATTGTTTTCACCATTTATATCCCTCCATTGCTTCTTTAACATTTAATCCCTTGCCTTTCTGTAGCTTGGAGAATCTGGACAGGCTAATTGCACTTCTGCAACTTGTGGTTTCCCTTCTTTCTTGGCTTGCTGATTTTCTTTTGCTGCTAGCCTATGCGCTTTGTCAAGATGGTTGGTTTCGTGAAAAATTAAGCCGTCGTAAAGTACCCAATATTTAGCCATGTTAATACCCTTTCATCGCTTCTTTTACACCATCTAATCGCTGCTTATACTCTGCTAGTTGTTGGGTTAGTTTCTTATTAGATTCCCTCAATTGTCGGTTGTCTTTTACTAGCTGCAAGTTGTTGGTTATGAGCTTGGATTTTTGGTCATCATTGTATTTTTCTAAAGCCAAGGAAACTCCCCACAAAACTACAGCTAACCCAGCAACAAACATCCCACTAAATAACAACTGTTTTACCCAGTCATTCTGAGATTGTGATGCGTACATTACCACCTCAGAAAATTTAATGTTCTGTGTATTGCAGCCTCTACCCAATTGTTATATTGTGGCTGGACGTTGAGGGGGAATACTTGATAGGTAGGACGAGAGTTTAAGTGTTTTACCTGTCTCTCCAAGTTGTCCACCTTATCAATTAATTCTTGGTAGCTGTGGACAGGTTCAAAATTATTGATTGTTGGTGGATGTAATTCTGTTTCTGCTGTGCGTGTATTCATTGCTTGCACTCCATTCTGTTATCAATCGAACCTCGATAATATTGGTAAAAACCCCATCCGTGAAAGGTAGCTATTCCTATCATTAATGCCGCAAAGATTAGCGGTGCAGGATTAATTTCCTTTGGTGCAGATGTTGGTAGCGACGTGGTGCAAGGTTGGTGCTGCACCGCCTGAAAGCCTCGGTGCGTCGTTGGTGCAAGGTCGCCACCGCAGGAAAAAGACGTAATATTAATGGTGGTTGGTGGCGATTTTATAGCATCGATAAAGCCAAGCTCTCGCACATTAGAGGTTGAATTAATTGGCTCAAGAATTGCATGAAATCTCCAAACATATTCTTCATCCTCTTTCTCTAAAACAATCCCAGTAGCTCGCTGTGTTGCTGCCATTCTTCCAATTGTTCCTTGCTTGGTTTTGGGATTCGGGAAATACTCAGTGATACGAGATATTTCCCGACTAATTCTTGCTGTTGTAAGCGTTCTTCTAAAGCTTTTAATCTGCCGAGGATAGCAGGAATAGTGGTTGGGTGGATGGCAAGGTTAGTTGTTGATTTGCCCGTGCAATCTGCTTTCCCAATTCTTCATTCATTGCATCAACATCTAGCCCCGATTCTTTGAGGATTCCCTTAATATCTAATTCCTCAGATTGCGCTGCATTATTATTAGCTGAACTGGCGAGATACATCTTTACTCCAGCCTCGTAAGTATTTTCCATAGCTGCTACAAATACAGCCACCTTCTTTTGACCGAAAGACATTCCGTGAATTGCCGCATCTCTGAAGCTTGCACTCGATACCTCAGAGTCGTATACGTGGGCATTTTCCACCATTTCTTGTGCGGTATTTCTTGCATTTTGAGTGGTTTGATTTCTGGATTTCTTGTTAGTTGATTTGGGTTGAGATGGTTGTTGCTGCACTGTTTCTGGCTTTTGCTGTGCTGCATTCTTCAACATATCTTGTATTTGATTGCGTTCGGTATTCATCCTGTAATCTCCTAAATTCTTGGTTAAGGTTTATCTGGAAATGGGCTAAGGCGATCGCCCTTTGCTCTTGGTTTAGGTTGCCCCACATGGTATGGGAGTGGTAGCCGTAGTTAGCAGCTAGGAATAGCTTGAGAGCTAACATCTCTTTGATTTCATGCCATCCAATAATCCAGATATTTAATGTTTCTAGATATTGGTTGAACTGCCCTCTGTTACTGATTTTGAGTAAATCCCTAGCTGCCTTTTTGGTGAATCGAGTCTGTCCGTTTACTTCATAGGTTGGTATGTCAATGATGGTTGGCATAATTAAAGTCAATGTGCTTTCGTGTTAGCCAGCTTTGTCAACCCCGTCTGAACTAGCGTGCGGTGGTGTTAACCAGCTAACACCCTTTGATAATAAAAAACCCCTCACGTGAGGGGTAGGGACAATTGCGGGGGATTTATAGCCAGCCTCGATCGACGTATCTTTTCCTAAGTTCGTAAGCACGGCGAAAATATACGGCATTGCGGGGAATTGATGTGCCTTGCCACCAGCGTCGAAAGCTATCGTAATCAATCCCAATCGACTGAGCGTAATCGTATTGAGTCATTTTCCCAGCCAATTCTCGGTATAGCTGAATCGGATCGTACTCCTCTAAATCTTCCGCAAAAGGGCGAAAATACTTATTTTTAGCAGCCTTTTCAAGTAACATAATGGTTGCACTCCTTCAGGGTGTAGGCCGGGATTAACTCTTCTCAGGGAGTCCCGGCTTTTAATTTGTTGGTTTTAGCTTAGGTTAATTTGTCGATCGCTGCAACATCCAACTCTAAAAACTTATTTCTGTGCAGGTAAGAGATATCTGCTTTTGCTGCTGCTCCCTCATCGTCCAATCGATCGCCTACGAATAAACATTGCTCAGGCTGGTAAATATGTTTAGCCAGTAACAGCATCCCCGGATTTGGCTTGCGATATTGACCCGACAAAGGAGTTAGTTCGTCGTCCGGGTCAATAGAACAATCGTCATACTTAATAGTGCTATCATCTCGATTAATCCTGTAGCAGAATTGCCCCGCATAGTCCGGGCAGAATAAAGCGAAGTCGATCGTAGAGAATAATTCCAAGCAATATTCCATCTCAAGGATCGCTGACTCTAAAGACTTCTTTCCTGCCTCTACTCCCCCTTGATTACTGGCAATTACAATCCGCCAGCCATGCTCAAAGTAAAGCTTATTGAGCTTGTAAGCCATGCCTTCAATCGGAACCTGATCCCAAGGCTTCTGTACAAAGCTCTCGCCACCCAAACGGGAACGAACCAGGGTTTGATCTTTGTCAATGATTAAAAGTTTTTTCATGTGCAATACTAACTACTTGGTAAAGTACTTGGTAAAGAATGGGGAATGAAAGCACTCCCCATTGATAGATGATTATTTGATACGTTGCTTGAGACTGTGCGAAAGTCCTTGGAAACAACACCAACATATTACCACAATCTTTGGTGTTTGTACTAGATACAGTACAAGTTTTATTAAGGTATTGTACTTGGTGGGGGGGAATGTGTTAGATTAGGTGCAGAACCTTAAAAAGTAAAGACTCTCATTCAATCCAAGGCCGTCAAAAAGCTAACTGGACGCGAAGTAGGCGAGGCAGTAGTAAACGTAGCTGCGTTTAACGATGAATTGCTACTGGTAGCATCTGCCGAAGATGTCAACAGTGACAGGAAACAAGTTAAACAAACGGGTAGATAGGGCGAAACACCACGTAACCAATCGTGGTATTGTCCAGTGACCTATTCCGTTTTGCCCTCACAGCAAGGGACTAACCAAAGAGGTAGTTAGCAGTTCATGACCACAAGGAGAGAAACAGACACCATAATTGCCTGGTGTAAAGCCGATGTTAGTGTGGCAACTAGCAAGCAATACGGCTACCTGTGAATCGAGGTAAGGGTGTGGGCTAGAAGCCTGAAAAGTGAGAGTCGATGTTGTTAATAGGTTCTTAAGTAAAAGAACAAAGAACCCCTGGCTACTTGGGTAAAGTAGTAACTCAGCCATGAGTTAAAGGTCATGGCGTACCTGTGCGATCGCTCATTCAAATTATTGGTTGAGTGATTAGTCTAGGAAACCGAAGCTTCGGGATTAACCCTAGCGTCTGGGGTTTAAAGCTAAGGCGAGAAAGAAATACAGAGCAGCACCCACAAATTAAAATTATGCGCTTAAGTGGGGCATAACTCCGTTTACTCATGTAACCGGGGGTACAACTGCTGAAGATTTTACATACGACCTAGATATCCACCACGTTGAGCGATCGTCTAGTGCTGATTGCGGATGAAATTACGCCCACACCCATGAGTTTGTTCGCATAACCCAGGAGATGAAGGGCTAAGTTGTGCAGCCAAGCTCAGGTGGTGGAATGCTTAGTTTAGGTGATAACCAGTATGGGTGTACTAGTATTCGTAAATGCTATATAGGTTATCTAATAGCATTTGTAAATATGGATAGATTACACCCAGTTCTACACGGGATAAGCCTTTCGCCTTGAGAGTGGGTAAGCATGGATTGGTGGGTGAAATTCCTAGTACAACGCTGAGGTTGGTTGTTTAGATTTAATGACTCAAGTTTCACCCCATACGCCAACCAAACACAGCATTAACGTAGTGGGGTGTATGGATGAAAACCCTAGTCTAAAATCCAGGGGCATAGAACAGGGATGTATGGGTGATAGGTTGGAATGGTAGTAAGCAAGAGATAATGCTATGACAGACAGCAGTAAGCAGGACGAGACAGCGAAATTAGGTAGAGAGGATTTACACGCTGACCCAATGCGTCCCTATCGTGAGGCAGTACAGCAAAATCAAAACCCACTCCCGCAGCCTAAGCAGCTAAGCGATGAGTGGGTAAATAAGTATTGGGCTAGAGATATGGGTAGGTAGCTAATACTTTATTGCTTAGCTAACATCTTGCCGATGCGATCGCATAACCGGATAAATGGCGATCGCTCAAATGCCTGTGGATATTTAGAGTGAAAGTATTTATGCTTGCCGCTATCTAATCCTAAATCTATGAACCTTGGAACCTCA
Source organism: Stenomitos sp. (assembly GCA_036704065.1). Classification (GTDB taxonomy): domain Bacteria; phylum Cyanobacteriota; class Cyanobacteriia; order Thermosynechococcales; family Thermosynechococcaceae; genus JAAURS01. Next base: position 1,896 of record DATNQK010000017.1, on the reverse strand, counting down.
CACAACCTTTGGTTTAGTATCAACTTCCAATAGATATCATAATTGTCATGCGTGATAGATGCAGACCAGAACGTTAGTTTTATCTTTGCTTCATCAATTAACTTGCTCATAATCCCTCTTCACAAACTTGGTTATTTGATGTACTATATTTAGTATAGTCGATATTGAATATAATAAAATTATGAGCGATCGACAATCGGCAATTGATAAATTGAACAGCGCCGCACCCGGATCGTTGTTAATCAGTGTTCCAGAAATAATAGAAGAACCAGGGATTTATTTTGTGGTAACTCCTAGTGAACCCAGTTATCCATTTTTTAATAATGCAATAAGTTTTGACAGAGCTACCAAAGAAGATGTTTGCTATTGCATTCATTGTGGTGCGACAACATTAATTTTTGAAGATGTTTGTCCTAACTGTAATTCAGTTCCATATCCAGAGGAGTATGAAGATGCCTAAGATAGTAGCCAAGAAAAGAAAGAAAAGAACAAGCGATTTAGTTGAATTGCAAAATCAAGAACAAAAACCACCACACCTAGAAGAAGTACCAGTAACAACTGAGGATGTAATAGTAGCAATGGAAAAATATATTTGCTTGATTAGCAAGCCTCAATCATGGGATAAACTTACTACCAAGGTAATAGGTAAGCTGCCACTAAGTAAGAAACCTCCACAAGAATGGTTTGACAAAACTGGATACATATCAACGCTTGCGGATATGGTTCACTGGTGCAGTTACTATACTGATGGTGAAGAATATTTTGTGCTGAGGGATTGGGAAGTGTCGCACTACTTTGGTAATGCAGCTATTGGTGAGGAGTGGGATACGTCAGAAGACAAGCTACAAAAGCAACCAGGAAAGTCTGATGAAGTACTAGCTTTTTAGTTATAGTAAAACCCTAGAGAAGTTTGTCCTTCTAGGGTTTGGATTATGGTCAAAATTTAGTTTATCTAGTTTGATTGTAACAGTATTATCGATTATCTTCGCACAGTGCAAAGCGAATAACATCAGGATCTATCCCCTTAATCCGGGGATTTTTTGTTATGTAAAAAGCTGAGTTAGCAATTACTAACTGAGGGGGATAACTAGCCCTGGTGTTGTAAGCGGAAGTATCGGATATGCGATCGCCATATTTATCTATCTGATTCCATAGCGAAGCATTACCGATGTTGCTACCATGTTCCCCAATTGGATTACAAATACTAGTTTCATGAAGGCGATCGCTAGATAGTACACCAAGAAAGCGACCATCAGCCGCAATGATTCTGCCATGCCCATCTGCTTGGCGTAGAGCTTCAACTATATTTACCTGGGCATCAGCCGCAACTGGAACGAGTACGAGCAATAAGCTAACAACAATACTTGGTTTCTTCATACAGTTTTAGTAACTCATCTACTATCATTGTTCCCAAATATGTCACCAATTATTACCCCTTGCGTTCTGGTTGCGCTAGTCCCGCAGCACCGGCGATTGCTAGTCCAGCCGTAGCCAAAGCATTACTCCTTACTCCTTCGGTTAGACCAGGTGCAAACAAAGCACAAGCACCAAAACTAAAACCTACTAGTGCTAGAAACCCAGGCATTAAACTATTGATAATTTCAGACTTCATGATTTTTTTATCTCCGTAACTGCTTTAATTTGTGGGGTAATAAATAGCTCTGAAAAGACTGGAATTGTTGCTCCAATTAAAGTTGAGATTAACCCAACTATTACTGCTATTTTTTGCAGGTTAAAAGTTCGGCTATCATCTTGTTGCTTTACATACTTTTCAAAATCGGCACGCAGGTCTGCTAGTTCTTTTCCTTGGGATAGAGTCATTGAGCTTAAACCTAATCCTAAGCTGCCACCATCTAAGGTATTTTGAATATCCTCAATTTCTTTTTCAGCATTAGT
>DATNQK010000016.1:0-10919 GCA_036704065.1 Stenomitos sp. | reverse complement strand
GACCCTAGCCTGTGGGAAAGCAGATTCGTTCTGGGCCAGGTTGGCGGGTTGGCTGGGATGCCGATGCAGACCTTTTTCAAGCGCTATTGGGCGCGGATGATTGGGCTGTGGAGCTAACCCAAGTTGAGTTTGATGAGTTTTGCCGTTTGGCACAGCAGTTAAGCGAGACGGTTGCGCAGATGCGCTCGGAATTGATGGATGAAGAAGCGATCGCTTGCGAGGTGAAAAGCGACAGCTTGTGGATGGAGGTGCGCGGCTACCCTGATGCCTACCAACTGAGTTTTATTGCGCTCACGGGACGTCGGGTTGAGGGGAGTTGGTCTGTGGAGGCGACGCGGGAGGTTTTGCGAACGATTCGAACCGCGCAGATGTTTTGACTGGAAAATTTTGCTGCAATCCTCTGCCCCATCCAGGATTTTATGATACGCTTGTAAAGCATCAATCGACCGGGGCGTAGCGCAGCTTGGTAGCGCACCACTTTGGGGTAGTGGGGGTCGTGGGTTCAAATCCCGCCGCTCCGATTAGTTTACAAACATTTTTTTGAGCGATCTTGCTGGATCGCTTCAGTCCTCGTGAGTGTCTGTCTTGGATATTTTTGCGCTGCATTCGGCTTGTGACGCTTGTAGGTTTTAGTGTCATTGCGGGTCGTTGCAAGTCTTAACCGTTGTGCTTCCCGTGACACGCCATCCATTCCAGCAACGTTTCTCGTGTCGGCAGAGATGGTTGAGCACCGGGTTTACTCACGGTTAAAGCACCCGCAGCTGTTCCCCAATGCAGGGCTGTTTCCCAGTCATATCCTTGATCCATTGCCGCTGCCACGGCGCCGTTAAAGGCATCCCCTGCGGCTGTGGTATCGACTGCGATCGTTTTATCCGCAGGGATATGCAGAAACTGATTGCCGTCGAACGCTACGGCACCTTGCTCGCCTAAGGTGATAACCACCCGCTGCGCGCCTTTTTTATGGAGGGCGATCGCCGCCTGTTTTGCCTCCTCTAACGTAGTGACCCGTAATTGTGTCAGCACTTCTGCCTCCGTTTGGTTGGGCGTTATCATCTCAACCCATCGATACAGCTCTTCAGGTAATGCTATACAAGCAGGGGCAGGGTCGAGCACTGTAAACACATCGAACTCGTGGGCCATCTGTGCCGCAGCCATCACTGTAGGGAGTGGAATTTCTAACTGCAACAGTAAAACTCGCGATGCACGTAAGATCGGTTCTAATCGGGCTACATCGGTAGCATCAATACAACCATTGCTGCCTGCTGCCAACACAATCTGGTTGTCGCCTTGTGCTTGCCCTACACAGATACTCGCAATACCAGAGTGTATTTGCGTATCTATCTGGATAGCCGTTGTATCTACGCCTTGTGCTTTTAGCCCTTCTAAAAGGACATGACCATAAGCATCATTGCCCACTCGGCCTACTAAAGCAGTCGGCGTGCCCAATCGCGCAGCCGCAACTGCCTGATTTGCACCTTTCCCGCCTGGAATTGTCTCAAAGGTAGAGCTGTGCAGCGTTTCTCCGGGTTTTGGTAATCGCGCAGTACGAAAAACCAAGTCCATATTGATGCTGCCGAAAACACATACAGACATATTGCCAACCCAGAGAGTTCACGCTATTTACAGGCAAGTGTACTGGGTTAGTTTCACTGTTGCTTTAGTTTCTGCTGCACATCCAGGATTTAACTGGGTTCTGCTTCAGAGTTAACGCAACCTTTAAACCACGAAAAGCTCAATAGTAATGGGTTGTAAATTATAAAAACCCCAAAGGATATTGCTTGCATCAATAAGAAAAGGTCTAAAACACCAGAAGCGATGCTTTAGACCTTTTCCTATAAATTTAGGGAGCAATAACCTTGCGTTTGCAGAAGGTTATTGCTCTCAACGTACCTTTAACAGTTGCCAGGTGCTTGATTGCAAGCTGAATTCACCAAAGGAACGATATTGTTACTTGTAAAAGGTGAAGCGCCTTGCTGCTTCACTGCGGTATTGGTGTAACCCCAACTTGTGGTACCGACTACAACTAATGGATTTGGCGCTTGTCCAGCTGCAATACTTGGTGCAGAAGGTGCTAACCCAAAGTTCACAATCCATGGCCCACCGCTAGAACCGCCTGTCATCAAAGAACCAATGATTTGGTTGTTTGAATTGGCCGGATCGATGTATGACAATGAATCATTTCGTTGCATCAATAGACCACTATCGAGTGCAACTGGATAGCCTAGTTGGGTCAATTGGTTTGTGGTTTTGCCCAAAAATGAGGTGTAGCCATACCCATTCCAACCGTAGCCATAGTATCCATTCACATCGCCGATTTTGCCAGCGGTCTGATCATTCATAATCAGAACGGCAACGTCATTGGGACAAACAACTCCCCTAACGGTACAGGTTTCTGTTCCATTAAAGTAGGAACTCATCACAATTGGTTTGGAAGCAGTCCATTGTGTGCCACTACCATTGGTGTAGCCGGGTACGAATACAAAATTTGTATAAAAGCGTTTTTCCCCAAATGCTGCAACACAGTGGGCAGCGGTGACAACGACACGAGGTTTAATGATGGATGCTGAACAAACAAAAGAAGAAGCACCATCCTTAAAGAAAAGCTTCCCAGCTGGGCGGTAAGGATACCTCACTACAGGGTTTAACCCACTGACAGCCACCCGTGCGGTTGTAAAGGGGTGGTTGTTTGTACCAAAGTTCTGAGGTGCGATTCCAGGTAAAGAGGTTGATATTTTCTTGGGAGGCAGTATTTGTTCAGCTTTGGCAGCACCAGGAGCCGTAGGTAATGCCCCAACAGATACACCAGCAGGTCCCCAGTTTGGCAACTGAGTTGCGGCCTTCCCAGAAGGAGCACGATTAACAAGCTTAACCATCGGCTTTGCTTTGGCAAAATCTGTTGCGGTCCATACAGCGGATGCTTTGGCGGAATTGCCGATTGTGACACTAGGCTGTTCAGCACGAACAGGAGCCATTCCGATCAATACGTTGGTTGTCAAAAAAGAAGACAGACCCACGAATGCAAATAATCTAGACTTAACCACGATGAACTCCAGCTTGTAACGTATTTGCGAAAAACCTTACCTAAATAACCCAAAGTTAAAAACTTTAGATTTTAACCATAATTCCCCAATATGCTTGGCAAAGTTTGCATAGAAATTCAAATCTTAATGATAAGAGACAACAAATGTGAGAATGACTTAGACTTTTGCTTAAAATGCTTTTTAAGCCATAGAAACTAAGCGATTCACAGAAAACGAGCGAGTTAAGCAAACAGTATTTAATAACGTTTGCTTAACTCGCTCGCTTCAGCTGTTTCTATCTCAAGTTGGATTGAATATCTATACATCGATCATTTTTGAATGGATAGAAATTATAATTTCAAGTCATTAGGAACAACATCCCTAGTTTTCCAGTTATCAATGATCGAATCAGGGGCAATGGCTTGGCTCTAGTAGCTTATAAAGGACATCTTCTTCCTTTAAGACTACCTTGTGCCAAAGGCCCCAAAGCATTGCAAGCCTTGAGCTTAAGCAACCTATGAAAAGCGTAAAAGCTATCTTTTATGCACTTCTTGGCTTGACTACATAGTGACTAATTAAAACTCTGCTCATTTAAGTTTGTCACATCATAAATAAAGCCTAACACTTCAGATTGTGAAGGGCAATATCTTCATCTTCATTGTCCTAGATCATCTCTTTGGGATTTTAGATTTAGGCTTCATACATATAACGAATTGACTTTCTGGACTGCTGCTTTGCAGATATATGTATATCCGTAACTAGGTGCAAAAAAAACTTGGCGTGATCTGGGTTGCTTCAATAAAAGAACTTATACTACTCCTCGTATCTAGATGTACACTATGAAGTGTATTGATATAGAGTGATTCGTTTCAATCAATTCCACAGAGCTACACGCTTGTGCAAGCGATATATGCCTACCTACTTCTTAATATGCCCTATTGTCTCTAGCGCTCATAGTTGCAATACATTTAATCGTTCAAAGATAAGCTTTATCTTCAGTGCTACATCTTGATGGTTGATATTGTTCCAAAACCACGCTTCTAACGCTTCGAAAGTACTCGATTCAAGATGAACGGCAGATCGATAGATCCGTTGTTTTAGGTTTGGACGTCTACAATGCCCATCATCCCTAAATCTTCATGGTCGAGTACGTGACAGTGGTAGACCGTTTTGCCTGGATAGTCTCGAAAGGGAATGCGTAGGCGCACGGTTTCATTGGCTTGCACTCGTACGGTATCTTTCCAAGACAAATAAGGAGCGGGTTGTCCGTTGCGGCTGACCACTTGGAAAGGATGGGTATGTAGATGAAAGGAATGCTCCATGCCATCGGGATCAACATTGACGATCTCCCAATCCTCTACACTGCCGAGTTTGACCGCAGCATCGACCCGATCCATATCGAAAGGCTGTCCATTGAACAAAAAGGCCATATTCATACCGCCATTGCCCATGCCCATAGACATTGACATTTCGATGCGTCGGGTACGATTGGCTGGAGGTAAAGCGGCAATCGGGAGGAGTTTGCGTGGCAACGGCAATGGTGTAGTAGTGCTGCCGCTATAGGTTATGGTTGCCAAGATTTGCGGAGCTTGAGTTGCGTTCTCGGGCGGGCGATGGTGCATGTTCCCCATCATGCCGCCCCCCATCATGCCACTACCCATCATGCCCATGCCACCACGGTCATAGGGAAGGTTGAGTAAGCGATATTGCCCAGGGTTGCGATCGCCTTTGACCAATACTTCTACCCGTTCTCCAGGTGAAAGCAGGAGTTCTGAAAGTTCTATGGGTTGGGCGATCGCCCCGCTATCAGTGGCAATCAAGTGCAACGGATGATCCTCAAGCTGAAGTCGATAAAAGCGAGATGTAGAAGCATTGACAATCCGTAGCCGTAATAAACCGCCTTTCGCCACTGTCAAATGAGGATTCACTTGTCCATTGACCGTCACCACCTTGCCCTCGCGTCCCAGCATTTGGTCGCGATGGTTGGGTGAGGGAAGTTGACCGTTGGCATCGAAAGCAAAATCTTTGATGAACAAAAATACTTCTTTGGCTGCTTTGACTTCAGGAATTTCATCTAACGCGCCGCGTACCACAAAAATTCCACCAAGCCCACCAAAGACTTGTGAGGCAACCCATTCATGTAAATGGGGATGGTAATAGAACGTGCCGCCAGGGTGATTTTGAGGCAGCGTAAATTGATAGGTTAGGCTTTCTTGGGGAGGTACGGTCAAAAAGATATTATCCGCGTGTTCCGTGGGAGGAATGTGCAGCCCATGAAAGTGAAGGTTAGTGGGTTGTGTGAGCTGATTGCGAAAGCGGATTTTGACGGTATCTCCAGGTTTGGCCTCTAATCGTGGCCCTGGGATACTGCCGTTGTAGGCGAAAAGATGGCCTTGCTGATTGCCCATCGTGAGTGTGGTAGGACGTGCTTCCAATGCCAGATCTAATAATCCACCTTGGCTGGTGACGGCTGCGATCGCTGTAGATGGAGGCATCTGCAACGAGGAGAGAGGACGGTTCGTGCAGCGTGTGAGTAATACCGAGCCAACTGCACCGCCGCTCAACATCAAAAATGTTCTGCGCTTGATGGGATGCATAATTCCTCCTGGGCGCACTGAATGAAGTGCAGCCTGTCAGTGTGGGGTTGATTCTGATGTATTGAGACGTCTAGGTTCTGTGATTCTGGGGTCTAACGGCTAAGACCGTTCAATAATGGGGCAAATGGTACCTTCGGTTGTAGAAGGTACTACTTCCCAGCCGGATAACAATCCGTTCAACTCTTGCTTCAGAATTTGGAGTTGCTGGATTTGCTGTTCGATGGCTTCTAACTTGTCTGTTAGCTTTGTCTTAATGTGATCGCAGGGCAAATTGCCTTGGTCGTGAACCTGCAAAAACTCTTTGATTTCCAGCAAGCTTAAGCCTAAACTTTGCGCCCGTTTGATAAACCGTAACCGACTGAAAACTTCTTCGTCGAATAGTCGGTAGTTGCCATCGGTGCGCCCAAGGGTTTTAAGCAGCCCCAATTCTTCGTAGTAGCGAATTGTTTTAATGGGAAGGCCGCTTTCCTTAGCAACTGCACCAATCCGTTTTAATTCTGCTTGGACTTGCATTATGACCTCGCCAGTATCTTCAGTCCATTCTCAACACTTGAGTGGGTGTGTTTGTCTCTACTCTCTATCTCAACGATATCTGAGTGTCACCCGTTTTACCGAGCCTGTTCAGGCTGTGCCTCTACTACCCCTCGAAACATATTCATGCCGCAGGTAAACTCGTATCGACCAGGTTTGTCGGGCGTAAAGTCAATGGCCGTCACTTGGTTGAGCGGTAGTGCTTGTGCAATATGGAAGTCAGGGAACTTCACTTCTTCTAGGCAACTGTTCGGATCCTTACGATCAAACTTTAACCGCACGGGTTGGCCTGCCTGCACTACGATTTGACTGGGCTCATAACCGCCATCCACCGTCACCGTCACTTCTTGCACGCCGCTGCTAGCAGTGGCTCGGTGTGACTTGGGCTTACTGAATAAAAACCACCATAGCTCTAGGCCGATTAGCCCTAGGCCAACCGCAGTGACAGTCCCTTTCACCGCCAAGGGTTGCTCAATTTGCCGAAATGCGCCTGTGGCTTGGGGAGAGGATTGGGTGGCTGTTGGCATCTGGGTCAAGGCAGGGGTTGTACCAAGGCTCAGCAAGATGCCTAACCCTACAACTCCCCCTAGCATCGATGTTTTCATGGCTAAACCCCTCTTTTCAAAAGATCTGTGCGATAAGTAGGCTTGAAAGGGCACCCAAGAGAAATCCAAAACCCATTAGTGCGCCCCAAAATGTCCATTGTTTCAACATCGGTGTCCCCCTAAGATACGCCTTAGCGAAAAAACTCAACCAACACTATGTTTGGGTTTGAATTTCCGCAACCGCAGTGCATTCGTGACCACTGAAACAGAACTAAAGGCCATCGCTGCCCCAGCAATGATGGGGCTCAAAAGCCAGCCGAAGAATGGATACAAAATCCCTGCTGCTAGAGGAATGCCCGCCACGTTATAGATAAAGGCGAAAAAGAGGTTTTGTTTGATGTTACGGATGGTGGCGCGGCTCAGTTGTATGGCGGTGACAATGCCTTGCAAATCTCCAGAGATCAGGGTGATGTCACTGGCTGCGATCGCCACATCGGTTCCGGTGCCAATGGCAATGCCAACATCCGCTTGGGCTAACGCAGGTGCATCGTTAATGCCATCTCCCACCATGGCCACTACTTTGCCTTCTAATTGCAGGGTTTCCACCGTTGCGGCCTTTTGGTCAGGACGCACTTCGGCAAAGATGCGCTGAATCCCTACCTCGTGGGCGATCGCCTCTGCGGTGCGCTGGTTATCTCCCGTGAGCATGACCACTTCTAAACCCATACGTTGCAAGGTACGAATGGCATTAGCCGAGGAAGGTTTGACTGCATCTGCAATGCCCATGAGGGCGATCGCAGTACCATCCACCGCAATCCAAATGACGGTTTTGCCTGACTGCTCTAATGGGTTCCAATGCTGTTGCAACGAATTTGTGTCAATGCCCAGTTCCTGCATCCAGCGGTGGGTGCCGATTTGCACCCCCTGTCCAGAGACGGTACCTTGCACCCCACTTCCGGCGATCGCCTCAAAGTGTTGGGGGTTGGTCAGGGTGACGCCTTGCCCTTGAGCATAGTTCACCACGGCTTCTGCCAGGGGATGTTCAGAGTTGCGTTCTACAGACGCCGCTAGTTGCAACAGCTTAAGTTCAGTCTGCGGATCACTGCCCTGGATGGTGATGAAATCGGTGACCGTTGGTTTGCCTTGGGTGATTGTGCCGGTCTTGTCCAGAACGATGGTTTGCAATTGATGAGCCAGTTCTAAGCTCTCTGCACCTTTAATCAAAATGCCGTTTTCAGCTCCTTTACCAGTTCCCACCATGATTGAGGTTGGGGTTGCCAAGCCTAACGCACAGGGACAAGCAATAATCAGCACGCCCACGGTAGTGATCAACGCCATCGTCACATTACCCATGACATTGAACCAGAGGATAAAGGTGAGAAGGGCGATCGCAATCACCACAGGCACAAACCATCCTGTCACCTGATCCGCTAACCGCTGAATGGGAGCTTTGGAGCCTTGTGCTTGCTGCACCAGTTTGACAATTTGAGCCAAGAACGTTTCTTTGCCCACCCGTGTTGCTCGAAATTGGAAGCTGCCTGTTTTATTGAGGGTTGCACCAATCACCTCATCTCCAGGTTGCTTTTTAACGGGGATACTTTCTCCCGTTACCATCGACTCGTCAATCGTGGAAACACCGTCTACAATTTCGCCATCGACCGGAATCTTCTCGCCAGGACGCACCACTACAGTATCGCCTTGCATCACCTCCGCAATGGGAACATCGACTGCTTGTCCATCGCGTAGAACACGGGCTGTTTTGGCTTGTAAACCAATCAAGGTTCGGATGGCTTCAGACGTCTGCCCTTTTGCACGGTTTTCCAATAGCCGGCCCAGCAAAAGCAAGGCAATGATGACGCTAGCGGCTTCGAAATACACATCTGGATTCAGGTTTTGAGCAATAAACCACTGTGGAAAAACGGTGGGAAACAACGAGTAGAAGAAAGCCGTACCAGTTCCCACCGCCACCAGCGTATCCATCGTTGCCGTGTGTCGCTTTAACGCTTTCCATGCATTAACGAAAAATCCTTGTCCAGCCCAAAATAAAACAGGAGCGGTCAAAACCAGTTGCAGCCAGGGATGATGCAACCACATGGGCAGGAATGGAATGTGTAATCCGGTCATCGCAGGCAGTGAACCAATCACCAAAATGGCACTGATGATGCCGCTACCCCACACTTTACGAGTAAGGGCTTGGTGTTCGGCCTGCCGTTCTTGCCGCTCTGCATCGGTTTCAGATGCAAGAACATTGTCTGTCATGGGTTGAGCTGAATATCCTGCTGCATCAACCGCAAACTGGATTGCAGCTACATCGGTTGTGTGGTTGTCGTACGTTACAGACGCCTGCTCAGCGCCAAAGTTGACGCTACAGGATTCAACGCCAGGGACAGACCGAATGGCTGTTTCGATATTGTTGGCACAAGCTGCACAGCTCATGCCGCGAAGTTTTAAGGTTGTTGTGTCCATAAGCCTACCCGAAGTTAAAGGGTGGTGGAGCTTGCCTGCACACAGACTGTGGCTCCATGTTTTAGGGTGTGCTGTCTAAGGTTGGCTTCGTGGCAATCCCTTTGTACAGGTGAGCCACCAGCTCAGGCATTCCCTCAGGTGTAAATTGCTCTAATTCAACCTGTGGAAATTGGTTTTTGATGAGTTGTTCAATGTTGCGATCTAGATGGCACCCATCCCCGATTACTTTTTGAATCGGTGTTAATCGGTGTTGCCATACTTGCACCTTTGGATTTTGGCTCAATCCATGTTCAACAAAAAAGAATTTACCGCCTGGTTTTAAGATGCGATAAATCTCTTGCAATGCTTGTTCTACATTCGCAATGCTGCATAGCGTCCAGGTGCTCACAACGCTATCGAAGGTGCGATCGGCCATCGGCAAGCATTCACTATTGAGCACAATGTTCTGAACTGTTTTACCAGACGCTTGAATGCGCTTTGCTGCAAACCGATGCATGCCTGGATTGGGATCAACAATGGTGATTTTTTGAATATGGGGTGGGTAGTAGGCTAAATTTAACCCCGTCCCAAAGCCAATTTCCAAAACCTCGCCTTGTACATCTGCAAGCAGCGATCGCCGATAGGTTGCCAATGTTGGATCGGATAGGCTCCAATCCAATAATTGCGGTAAAACAACTCGCGAATAGAACCCCATACGCCACAGTCCTTAGGTGATAGAGTGTTCAACTGAACTCAGCCATCAGCGCAAAACCTAAGATACGGTATAGCCTGCGGCTGTAATGGCTTCTGCCACAGCGGTTTCAGAAACCTGAGTTTCGACCTTCACTTGTTTTGTTTTGGGATCGGTTTCCACTGTGGCGGCGGGGTCAATGGCCTGAATAGCTTTCGTGATTGTCTCACCACAAGCGGAGCAAGCCATGTTGGGAACTGTGAGTTGTAGCGTCATAATTTGTACCTTTCACTGCTCGATGTATCTATCTTCAAGCCTCTTGTCAACTGGAGAGTCAAGGCCTCCTTTAAAAATCGTGACAACCCATTGTCTCGGCTGTCGTATTAAACGCAAAAACGCAACGCTGAAGCGGGTTGTGGCTTACAGCATTGCGTCTTTTCAGTCGGATCATCAACGATTGGGCTAAGCAGCGAGTCACGCTCTACTAAATAGAGTGCAGTCCAAGCTGAAATGACCCGTTACAAAGTACAAGTGCTAGGCTACTCCGGCTAAGCTACCAACCTTGCGGTACGCTTGTACGGCTTGACGACAGGCTTGAGCACAGGCTTGGCAGTGGTCATTGTCATGCTTTTCGCATTCATTGGCACAGGCTTCGCAGATATCAATGCAAGAACTGACAATCTGAGGGATAAAGCGGGAACCCCGACTCATGAACGTTGCACTGGTCCAACAGACCTCTGCGCAATCGCGGCATAGCCGAGCACATTCCGGCATACTCCCAATGCAGGCATCTGCGCAATGTTCGCATTCGTAGGCACAATGAACTGCGATATCTAAAACGGATTGATAGGTTTGATGAGCCATTCTTTTCTTCCTCAAAAACAGAAACAGTTGGGAAATTGATGGACGGGAAGCAAAGCTGCAAATTGTTTTGCTTCTTAGTGGTAGAACGTGTAATCGCATCAGAGTTTGGACGTTGCGATCGCACGTTCTTACAGGGTGAAAATTTCTTCAAACTTTCTCAGGTAACGGAGATCAGCGCATAGAACAGCTTCAGCAGAGCCCTCTAACGAGATCTCTACCGGAAAGT
>DATNQK010000015.1:0-4682 GCA_036704065.1 Stenomitos sp. | reverse complement strand
GGCAACCCAAAAAGGCTGCAATATACTCCAATCCTGGGGGATAGAGCAAGATCACCCGCTCTCCCGCCAGTCCTCGGGCCTGAAGTTCGAGAGCAATTCCCATACTTCTAGCGAGCAACGTTTGATAGTCCCAAACCGCAGATTCTTCCTCTCCATCTTCCAGAAAGCGATAGGCAACCCGATCAGGCTGTTTAGCCGCGCGTTGAATTAGGAGATCAACTAGGGTGGAACCCTCTAGTCCGATACTCGACAAGTATTTTTGAGCATTGTATTCAGCGTTCATGGCAATCTCAAAATTTGTCCAACTTGTGGGAGGGTGTAGCAACTGTATCAACCCAATGAGAACTTAAATCTTGCTGACAATTCGTTCAGGACAATCGTCGGGAATCCATCCTGCGTCATGACAGCCTTTGTAAGGCGCAATAAAACATCAGCTCAACTCAATTCACCAGAATGACAAGTAAGTTACTGGCAACGATTTAAGCAGTAGCCCAAACATCGCATTAGCAAGGAACTCACTACGAGAGATTTACCTGATCTATTGCATCGCCTTATCTGAAATCTTTTTCCTTGGCATTGATCCTATGTCTCTCATCAGCCCTGGTGGTGTTTATAGACAACTCAGACCGATATGAACACTTGAAAATGCAATACGCCTCGCGACCCAATAGCCACTTCCAAGCCTAAACATTGATCAAGGATAGAAACTGGAACAAACACGCGGTCACCACTGCTAAAAGCGAGAGGGCAACCGTTGTTTACCCCATGTCTGATAACTAAACACAGCATAGACGGCACTGAGACTTATTGCAAGTATAAATCAATAAGGATCTCTGATTCCTCAAAACTGGTCTCCCTAATTTGACAATGATTATGAGATATAGGACTTTATCTCACCGTTGCTCGCCTGCTAATGCACCTTATGGCATTTTGACAGGATTTTGGAGTGAATACTATTTTGGGCAATGGTGCTCACAGCACGGTGCGTTCACGCCAAAATCTTCTATTGACAAAGAACCTCAATAAGCTCAGAATATCTAGTTGACGATAGTTTTCATTAAAGTCTCCCTTTACATTGCAATGCTTTTATTGGACTGGCGCCAGTAGAAGCATGTGGAGATTTGGCGAAGCTCTACAAATATTGAGGAGTATTTTGAAAAAGCAGCCGAGGTTATATTTTTGGGGAAGCTTGGGCAGTCTTTCCGTCCTTGCTTTTGTTCCAACTGCTGTTGGAGCTCGACCCGTAGTGGAGCGATCGCTTGCTCCAGTAGTGGCAACAGAAAGAGAGCCGCTCGTCCTTCAAGCACAGGCAGATCAAAACGGAAACTCAATTTCGATTTCAGATATTTCCCTGATTTCGAATGATGAGGGACTTGATATCGTACTTGCCAGTGATCGTCCCCCTGCAAGCCCTGTAGAGACCCGTACGGAAGGGTATGACATCATCTTCGATGTTCCTAACGCAAGCCTGAATCTTTCCACTGGGAAGACCTATGATATTGAGAATCCTAGGCCAACCGTGGCACGCATTCAGGTGCTGCCCCTAGACGCACAAACCGTTCGGGTTCGAGTGGTGGGTCGCAATGTTCTGCCTCAAGTTGCGATTATTATTGGCAACCCAGCATCCTCTACGCAACAAGTGAGGGTTACGCCTCCTAAATCAGGAGACAATCTCGGTGACTTGCCTTCAGAGCAACTGTCCCCCGGCACTTCCAGCAACGGAAACGCGATTGGAGAAACGCCTGGGAATGCACCAACCGAAGAGACTGCGCCAGGTGATGAACTCGAAATTGTGGTGACTGCTGACCGCGCCGATGATCCCTCGGCTTATTCTGTCCCTAATGCTTCAACCGCAACCAAAACGGATACTCCCCTCAGAGATATTCCCCAATCCATCCAGGTGGTTCCGCAGCAGGTCATTGAAGACCAAGGCGCAACGCAGCTCAAAGATATTGTGCGAAACGTCAGTGGTGTTGTGCGGGCTGATGACTTTGGAGGCGGGGGGGATGGTTTTGCGATTCGAGGCTTTCAGTCTCCCAATATTCTGCGCGATGGGGTGCGCGGCAATTCTGTGGTATCCGCCTTTTCTAACTTCGGCGAACCGAGCAATCTTGAACGCGTGGAAGTTTTGAAAGGCCCGGCGTCAGTCCTCTACGGCAATGTAGAGCCTGGTGGGGTCATCAATACAGTAAGCAAACAACCTTTATCCGATCCCTACTACTCCGCCTCTTTTTCAGTTGGCAGCTTTGAATTTTTTCAACCCGAGTTTGATATTTCCGGCCCTCTCACCGATGACAAGAAGCTTTTATATCGCCTGAATGGGCTGTATCAAAATTCCTCAAGTTTTCGAGACTTTACGCAAATTCAACGGGTTTTTATTTCTCCCAAGATTTCTTGGAAAATCAGCGATCGCACCCAGTTAAACTTCAACTTAGATTTCTTGAATGATCGTCGTCCTTTCGATGCTGGGCTAGTTGCAATCGGCAGGAAAGTGGCGGATATTCCCATTTCGCGTCGATTGGGCGAGCCTGGAGATTTTAGAGACTACGAAAACCTTGGTTTAGGATATACCCTCGAACACGAATTCAACGACAATTTAAAAATCCGAAATACGTTCCGAGCAGATTTTACCAACGTTGAAACCCAAGCGTTTCGCGCCCGTGAAATTATCGATCCAGTTAAAGGGATTTTAGAACGTGAATTTCGCACAACCCAGGGCGATCGCAAAAGTTACTCGCTCCAAACCGACTTAATCGGTAAGTTTGAAACTGGCCCCATCAAGCACGAAGTTCTCTTTGGTATAGACCTAGCAAGGATTGAAGAAGACGAGTCTGGGCGACGGGTGCGTCCTTATGCCCCTATCAATATTTTCAGACCCAATTATGGTGCGCCCATTCCCAACAATCCCCCGCTGTTCTTTTCTAGCGAAGTGCGCTACAGCGCTCTAGGGGTTTACCTCCAAGACCAGATCGAGCTTCGAGATAACCTCAAACTCTTAGTAGGGGGTCGGTTTGACCTTATTCGTAACACCACGCGTGATGTGTTGTTCGGTGGCACTAGCACTCAAAATGACTCTGCGTTTAGTCCACGGGTAGGGTTGGTCTATCAACCTATCGAACCGTTGTCTCTCTACGCTAGTTTTAGCCGCTCGTTCAACCCCAACGTGGGCATTCTAGATCGCCAACGACAGCCTCTTGATCCAGAGCGGGGTACGCAATACGAAGTGGGCATGAAAGCAGAATTGTTCGGAGGCAAATTAACGTCCACCTTGGCGTTTTACCACTTGACGAAAACTAATGTTGCCGTAACAGATCCACAGGATGACAACTTTTCCTTGGCAGCTGGGAAAATTCGCAGTCAAGGCATCGAATTAGATGTGAGTGCTCAAATACTACCGGGATGGAAAGTCATTGCTTCCTACGCCTATACAGACGCGGAGGTTACAGAGGGGGATGAATTTTTACCAACGGGAAATCGTCCTCCCAGCATTCCGCGCCATAGTGCGAGTCTTTGGAGCACCTATGAATTTCAATCCGGAACACTCAAAGGCTTTGGCTTTGGTGGCGGGCTATTTTTCGTAGGCGAAAGGGAGGGGGATTTCGACAATTCTTTCCGTTTGCCGGGATATCTCCGTGCCGATGCCAGCTTATTCTATCGACGGAAAAACTGGAGTGCGAGTCTCAACGTTCAGAATCTCTTCGATACGAAATATTTTGAAGTAGCTGAGTTTAGGGAAAGTGTGCAGCCAGGAGCACCGTTAACTGTAGTTGGCAAAATCTCGGTTGAGTTTTAAGAAAGGACCTTATAAAGCATGTTTGCCAATTGGCGATCGCAGTTTTTTCTTCATTCGGTGTAAGCTTCCATGACACTTCATGCACCCAAACCAATGCGGAACTTCACCTTGCTTTGGTTCGGGCAAGTCATTTCGACGATTGGGAGTTACATGACACAGTTTTCGGTCAAGCTCTGGCTCTGGGATCAAACCGAGCAGGCAACGACACTGACTGCCATGAGTTTACTCTCCGTCGTGTCAGGACTGGTAATGGCAGGCGTAGCGGGGATATTAGTTGATCGCTGGCATCGCAAAGGAGTGCTGTTCGCCAGCGATGGGGTTGCCGCTGGAGTAACGCTCGGATTGCTCTTACTCTTTTGGAGCGATCGCCTGCATCTCTGGCATTTTTATATTGGCGAGATTGTACAAGGTGCGGCTGGGGAAGTGCAATTTTTAGCCTATTCCAGTGCAACAGCAGCAATGCTAACGCAACAAGACTATTCACGCGCAAGCAGTATGAATGCGGCGATCCATTACAGCGCAATTATTTTTGCCCCTGCCATCGCGGGGACGCTTTATCCTCAGATTGGATTTGGTGGGATTGCGATGATCGATCTCGCGACCTTTGGCGTCGGAATGGCTACGCTGCTGTGGGCATCTATTCCATCAACCGCTAGGACGTCGACAAACGACCATCCTTCCTCTTTTAAACAGACCCTGCAATCCATAAATCAGGCTTTTGATGGCTTTCGGTACCTAGCCAACCATCGGGGACTATTCACACTACTGGGAGTCTCCTTGGGGTTTGAATTTGCCCATGAACTGGGAAGTGCGTTGTATACCCCGATGATATTAGCCCGCAGTCAAAATGATTCTGCTGTCCTTGGTACCGTTAACGCTGCCGCAGGAG
>DATNQK010000014.1:0-1665 GCA_036704065.1 Stenomitos sp. | reverse complement strand
GGTACGCTTTGCTCAATCGCTTGGACTGTTGCAATATTAACGCTAATTTCTGGGTCTCTTCCTGACTCAAATCCTTTCCGTTTTGTAACTACTCAGGCAAAATCTGCTGAGTTTTAGTGAAACGAGGATAACTGGGTTATTGTTGGAATCAGGAACCAGGGCATCGAGCGTTGTCAATGAAGGAACCATCTGAACAATCAGAGCAACTTCGAGAAGTGATCCGTGCGGCATATCGGCAGGGTGAAGAGGCTGTGATTGCATTAGTCGAGAATTTACTCAAGGTCCAAGCAGACGCCATTGGGAAACTAGAATCGCGCATCAAAGTGTTAGAGGATCAAGCGAGCAAGGATAGTCAGAACAGCAGTAAGCCGCCGTCTGGAGATGGGTTTAAGAAACGACCCCAAAGTTTGCGGACTAAAAGTGGACGTAAAAGTGGGGGACAAACCGGACACCCTGGCAGCACGTTGGAATGGGTGGATGAGCCAGATGAGATTGAGCAACAGGTGATTGAAGTGTGCCAAGGGTGTGGGGCATCGTTGGTGGAGATGCCGATAGTGGAATGGCAATGTGCCCAAGTGCATGATGTAGTGCCGATTGAGATGAGGGTGAAGGAGCATCAAGTCGCCGTTAAACAATGTGCCTGTTGTGGGAAACGGAATCAGGCAGGATTTCCGGTTGGTGTAACCAATCGAGTCCAGTATGGTTCACGGTTGCGGAGTTTGATGGTGTATCTGATGGATTATCAGTTATTGCCGTCAGAGCGAGTGCAGGAACTATTGTCTGAGGTGTTGGGGTGTTCGTTGTCAGAAGGAACGTTGTACGAAACGCGACAGGCGTGTTTTGAACTGTTGGTTGAGGTAGAGAGCAGCATTTTTGAAGCAATTCAACAGTCAGAGGTGGCACACTTTGACGAAACCGGATTGCGAGTCAATGGCAAACTGATGTGGCTCCACGTTGCCAGTACTCACGCCTTAACCTACTACTTCATCCACCCGAAGCGTGGGAGTGAAGCCATTGATGCGATGGATATTTTGCCTCAATTTGAAGGTACCAGTGTACATGATGGTTGGCGCAGTTATGCGCTCTATGGTTGTGTTCATGCCCTTTGTAATGCTCATCATTTGCGAGAGTTACGCTTCCTGGTAGAACGCTATCAACAAGAGTGGGCAGAGCAGATGATGACGCTATTGGTGACGATGAAAGCATCGGTTGAACAAGCCCAAGCTCAAGGGCAGACTCAATTAAGCGCCGACGAGATTACCGAATTTGAAACACAATACCAAGACTTGATTGAATCAGGCATGAAACTGAATCCTGCCAATCCTCCGGTTGCTAATTCGCGGGGACGTCCGAAACAAACTCCTGCCAGAAATCTGTTAGAGCGTTTAGAGACTCATCAAGCTGAAGTCTTGAGATTTATCCATGACTTCCAAGTGCCGTTTGATAACAATCAAGCCGAACGTGATATTCGCATGATGAAACTCAAGCAAAAGATCTCTGGGGGCTTCCGCTCAGAAGTCGGAGCAAAAATCTTTGGTCGGATTCGGGGCTATCTTTCCACTCTCAAAAAGCAGGGGCATCCTCTACTCGATGCTCTAGAACAGCTATTCCTGGGACATCCCATCTCCCTGGGTCTTCAGCCTGAGTAGTTACCCCAATTCAATC
>DATNQK010000013.1:0-3449 GCA_036704065.1 Stenomitos sp. | reverse complement strand
TTCAGAAGGGGGGCGGCGCGTTTATCGTGTCTCGAAGGGGCGAGTGAGTCAATTCTTGAGCATTTTAACAGCGGATAAGGTAGGAACTGTTTATGTCTTAGCCGATCAAGCGAGGGTATTAGGTGATCTGAGCCAAGCGGTAGAAGTACCGCCCGAAATTGGCGATATTTTTAATAGCATTAGCGCTACAGAAACGGATAGTTCTGCCACCTCCCAACCCAATCTCTTTAGCAGCAAATCCAGCAACATCATAACGATGATGCTGCTTACGGATGCTACTCCTGATACAGTGTTCGATTCTTACTTTAGAACCAACCTCAGCAGCCAAGGATTTGAAATCAGCGAAGGGGCACAGCTTTATGGAGGTGGCCCTGTTTATTCCATTAAACGCGAAAAATTCACGGGCTATCTCAACCTTGTGCCCTCCAATGATGGCAAGGGAACGGTCATGATTCTTTGGAAAGTGCCGCCTGCATAACATTTCCTATTCCAACGCAAAGCTGCTTCCCCCACTCACTCAAGAAACGCAACTCAAATTCCAACTCCCCCATGAATACTGTCTATAATCTCTTCCTCAAGGGAGGTCCAGTTATGTGGCCTCTACTAGGGTTATCCATTGCAACGTTTGCCTGTGCCTTTGATCGCGGGGTGTTTTGGGTTCGATTGCTCAGTCAAGAAAATCGTATTGTTCACGATGTATTGGCAGCAGCACAACACGATCTTCAGGAGGCCGCCAGAATTGCAGGGTATGCTCGTGCCCTACCGATTGGGCGTTACTTACTTTCTCCATTGCGGCTGAAGCGTCCCACCCTCGAAAGCTTTAAGTTAGCGCTTGAATCTGCGGGCGATCGCGAATTTGTGAAAATGCGCAAAGGCGATAAACTTCTGGAAACCGTTGTAGCCCTTGCCCCTCTTCTAGGTCTGCTGGGGACGGTCACGGGATTAATTCATACCTTCAATAATCTCAATATTGGCGGGGGCGGTACTTCTGTTGATGCCACTAAAGCCGCCGCAGGAATTGGCGAAGCGCTTATAACAACCGCAACAGGCATGATTGTTGCCATTATTGCCCTGATCTTTTTTCGCATTTCGGTTTTCCTACAAACAAAACAGGCTGACTACTTTGCAGAAGTGGGCAGCGAGTTGGAATTGATCTATCAAGAGATTTGGTACGATCCTTTACCGCCTTCCACCTCACATCTGTTGCCCGATCCCATGAGCGAAAGTCATCCTGCCGTTAGACCTCCAACTACTCCCATCCGCTAGCAACAATATGCGTTTTAAGTCTCGACTCAACGGTTCAGAATTGCCGGAAGTCAATTTAATTCCCATGATGGACGTCCTGATGGCCGTCTTGACTTTCTTCATCATTATTTCGATGACGATGTCCAATCAACGGGCACTCAATATTATCTTGCCAAGTAGTCAGGCAGGCAGTGCAGCATTGAAAGCGCCCGATCCATTAAACGTGGGGGTTAATGTAAAGGGTCAGTTGTCAATTTCTGGGAAACCTGTAGACCAGGCACAGATGGTGCAAGCGATGCAAGGATACCTACGCCAAAATCAGCAGGGCGCTGTTGTACTCAATGCGGATCGCGATTTACCCTACAAGCAAGTTGTAAAACTGTTGGGAACCATGCAAGATATCGGTGGCGATCGCGTTTCCTTAGCCATTGAATAATAGAAGAAGTCTGGTTCTAACTGGAAATTAGCCTAAAAAGAAGTAAGAAGCGGCCAGATATCGAACACTGACCGCTTAATGATGAAAGCTGAAACAACCACAACATCTACAGGCTCATCATCGTGCCCTCTAAACTCCAGCTCAAAGGCAGCTAGAGGAAGGTATCGGGCTGGTCATTGTACGTGCGATCGCTCAATATTAATCTTCTTCTTCCTGGTGATTCAATTCATGCAAGCAGTCTACCAATAATTCCTGAATCGAAGCTTCTTGATGGCATTCGGCAACACTCAAAGCGATGTATCCGAGTGAACACCCTATCGAGCAAATTCTTTAATACGACTAAATTCTATTTTGAGCTTCTTACTCTCCTACTAATCTTTATCTTTTCAAAACCTTGTATCTAAAACCGTTTCTTGTACTTAATGTGAGACTCTCAGCCCTAGAAAATCAGACCAAAATCTTCATGTATGAGCAAATTTTAACAAAAGTAAGCCAATTAGCATCCTAACTCTCAATCTCTTCCCTTATCTAGAAAATTTTTGGTTAAGGATTGGTTAAGCTATAGTAGCTGTAGGGTATCTATCCTACATAGGTGAGAGCTAGAAAGGCCCTCAGACAACTAGTTATATTTCCAGCCCCATAGCACAGATCATATTAATTTTCCTCAACCTAAAGTATGAACTTTACTATTCATCCTAAACGTGTTGCCAGGTTCTTACTCAATCTTGGCTTCATTCTGGCCTTCATGAGTTTGATCGGACAAGTTGTTAGATATTTTCTCAATTTACCAGTACCGTCAAAGATTTCATCGAGAATAATTTACCTTTTAAACATTGACCAAGAATACAACATACCTACCTTCTACTCGGCTACATTATTATTAATCTGTGCCGCGTTGCTTTTTTTCATCGGCTTTATAGAAAAAGATAGAAGACGAAATGATAGTTTTTATTGGACAAGCCTTTCTTTTATATTTATCTATTTAACAATAGATGAATTATTTGAATTTCATGAAGCCGTCAATGAAATTATACTTCAGAATGTTACGCTAACATCTGCAAAAGGTCCATGGGAAGTTTTGGGCTTATTCCTAGTTGCTATATTCGCTCTTTTTTATGCTAGATTTTTTTATAAAATGCCTCAGAAAATCAAATCCTTATGTTTTCTGGCCGCCGTACTTTTCTTGATAGGCTCTACCGTCATTGAAATTTTAGGCGTACACTTTTTCCCAAGCATTTATCACCAAAATTTGTTTGTATCTGAGGTTATTACTACAATTGAAGAAATGCTGGAGATAGCTGGCACTTGCACGTTTATTTATGCTCTCTTGCTTTATGCAAGTTCCTTGATTGATTCTCTTCATTTAAAATTTGCATCCCAGTCCTTAAAACGTATTTCTAAAGAATCTGTCAGAATTTAGTGCTTCAAGGGGGATGATATGTGATTGCCCAGATCTAAGTTCCTTTTCTAGGAACTAGGGAGTATGGCTGTTCACTGTTTTGGAAGTTCACTGTAGACATCAAAAGCTTGAAGATACTGAGGCTACAACCCAAGCGGGGGCTGTAGCCTGTGCCCAAACCATATCCCAGATAGAAACGTCCTTCGTCTAACGCCTTCAGAAGCCAAGTATTTGACCGACCTCGATAGTATTGTTGATCGAGATACTTCTTGCTGGAAATGCATCTTTTTTGTCTAAACTCCAGTTCTAATGCACGGCTGGAGCCTTAACAGCAGCGCCTCCTTTGCCTAAAAAGAGGAGCAACGGTAG
>DATNQK010000012.1:0-4451 GCA_036704065.1 Stenomitos sp. | reverse complement strand
CACCCTAGCGACGGTCGATGGTGGCGGCCAATTTCGGCAAGACGAATGGGAGCGCCCTGAAGGCGGCGGTGGACGATCCCGCGTGATTGCCAATGGCAACGTCTTTGAACAAGGGGGTGTCAATTTTTCTGAGGTTTGGGGTGAGCAATTACCCCCCTCGATTGTGCAGCAGCGTCCGGAAGCAGCAGGCCACGGGTTCTATGCGACGGGCACTTCAATGGTGCTACATCCTCGCAACCCTTATATTCCAACGGTTCACTTAAACTACCGTTACTTCGAAGCAGGCCCTGTATGGTGGTTTGGTGGTGGGATCGATTTAACGCCCTACTATCCTTTTGTCGAAGATGTGATGCATTTTCACCAAACTCTGAAGGATGCATGTGATCGCCATTCCCCCGACTATTACCCAACCTTTAAGCTGTGGTGCGATGAGTACTTTTATCTCAAGCATCGCCAAGAAACACGAGGGGTCGGCGGCATCTTCTTTGATTACCAAGATGGCACCGCAGCACTGTATCAAGGCCCCGACGCCCAAGGGCCAGCAGGGCAGCATAGCGCTCAGCTAGGTGTACCGCCACAGCGGTCTTGGGAAGAGTTATTTGCGTTTGTGCAGTCCTGTGGCGAGGCCTTTTTACCGGCCTACGTACCCATCGTTGAAAAACGACGCAACCAAGACTACGGCGATCACGAACGCAATTTTCAACTTTATCGACGCGGTCGCTATGTAGAATTCAATCTTGTGTATGACCGAGGTACGATCTTTGGTTTGCAAACCAACGGTCGCACCGAATCGATTCTGATGTCCCTACCGCCACTAGTGCGTTGGGAGTACGGTTATCATCCCGAAGCGGGCACCCGCGAAGCACAGTTGTACGATACCTTCTTGAAACCCCAAGATTGGTTATCGGGCACTGTTGAAGTTCACTAATCTCGCTCACGCTGGCTGTTAAGGCTATTCTATGGGTGAGTGACCGCGCCACTCACCCATTTGTGTTCGGCCCGTTTCTATCTCGACTCGATCACTGTAAGCCCCATGACCGTTACGCCGTTCCGAGTTCCGTTGATGCAAGATCCCAAGGCACTCTACGAGTGTCTGGCATCGGTGCAGGCTTCGGCCGTCAATGGCAGCGTGATTGCAAGCGTTTCCTTAGGGCTACCCTCCATTGACCCTTTAAGTGCCCTTGAGCAATTGGGCTATGCCGAGCGATCGCACTTTTATTGGGAACAACCCACTGAATCCATTGCCATTGCAGCAGTGCAGCCGATTGCCAGCATCGCCTTAAACGGGAGCGATCGCTTTAATCGTGCTCAGCAGTTCATTGCGGAAGTGCTGCAACGCACAACAACGGTTGGGGATCTACACCTGCCGCTAGCAGGGCCACATTTTTTCTGTAGCTTTACCTTTTTTGATCGCGCCCATCACGAACCACAGCGCTTCCCTGGCGCACGCATTTTTCTACCCCAGTGGCAAATCGCTTGTGTGCAGGGTAAGGGCGTATTTGTAGCCAACCTGTCGATTGATGCCACCTCCAATCTAGAATTACTAACCGATTCAGTGTGGCAAACTTGGCGGCAGTTGCACCGTCGGAGCCCTTCCTACCGCACGGGCTTTTCTCTGCCGTTGTTGCATATCCCTCCCTCGTGCCTTAATCGTCAGGCGCGTTTCTTAAAGGCAGCAGAGTCCACTATTGCAGCCATTCGCCAAGGTGAATTAGAAAAGCTGGTGCTGTCTGAGGTGTTAGAGGTTACAACCGCGACGCCGCTGCCGCTGGCCCCTACACTCCATAAGCTGCGATCGCGCTACCGCGATTGCCAAATCTTTTCCCTCAAAGACGATCAAGGCCAAGGTTTTATTGGAGCCAGTCCCGAACGGTTGCTGCAAATCCAAGATCGCAGGTTGATTGCCGATGCACTCGCTGGATCCGCTCCAAGAGGACGCACACTTTTGGAAGATGCAGCCTTAGGCGATCGCCTGCTCAAGAGTGGCAAGGACATCCACGAACATCAACTTGTGTTGTCCTTCATCCAGCAACGCCTTCAAGGGTTAGGCATTTCGCCCAAAGCCGCATCGCCTGCCCATCTCTTACAATTGCCCAACATTCAGCACTTGCGCACCCTTGTTGCTGCGGATTTACCCCACGGCATCCATTTATTCCAAGTATTGGCAGCTTTGCATCCCACACCAGCCGTTGCTGGAACCCCCCAGCACAGTGCTGAACCTTTTCTACAACGATTTGAACCCTTCGACCGCCATCTGTACGCAGCCCCCTTGGGGTGGGTCGATTATCGGGGCAATGGTACGTTTACCGTCGGCATTCGCTCCGCACTGCTGCAAGAAAACCGTCTGCGGCTTTATGCGGGGGCAGGCATTGTGGCTGAATCTGACCCCCATAAGGAATGGGCAGAGGTTCGCTTAAAGTTGCAAACCCTGCTCCAAGCCTTAGTGGAATACGAAACACGCGCCGTTAACGATTAATAATCGCCGCTGCCTTAAACAGCCAAAAACTCCTGGATAACTTGTTGGCTCAACTCACTCGTGGGCCCTGCGGCAACAATGCCACCTTTTTGCATGGCATAGTACCAATCGGCTTGCCGCACAAAATGCAGATGCTGCTCCACCAGAAACACAGAGATACCCGTGGTCTGGATAATGCGGCGCACGGCAGCTTCAATTTCTAAAATAATCGACGGTTGAATGCCTTCAGTGGGTTCGTCTAGCACCAACAGCTTGGGTTTGCCCATCAAAGCACGGGCGATCGCCAACTGCTGTTGTTGCCCACCACTGAGGTCTCCTCCCATGCGCGAGAGCATCGTTTTTAACACAGGAAAGAGTTCAAAAATTTCCTCAGGAATATCTGAACTGCGTCCCACACCGCTGGGCGATGCTTCTAGACCCAGAAGCAAATTTTCTTTAATGGTCAGCCGAGGAATAATCTCGCGCCCTTGGGGCACATAGCCAATCCCCATCTTGGCGCGCTGGTACGTGGGCTTACGCACAATCGACTCGCCTCTAAATTTGATATTGCCCGTGCGGGGGGATAACAACCCCATAATCGACTTGAGCAACGTGGTTTTGCCCACACCATTGCGACCAATCAAACAAACCATTTTGCCAGAGGCCACCCCCATGTCGACATTGCGCAGAATGTGACTCTCGCCGTAGTACACATTCAGGTTGGAAATATCCAACATCGGTTCGTACCCTGTCTCCAGGGCTTGAGATGCCACGACTCCAGCAGACTGACTCATATCTCTTCCTATTCAGCGTGTTCGGTTTCCTCTTGGCCTAGGTAGACCTCAATGACACGTGGGTCATTTTGCACCTCGTCCATCGCGCCTTCGCACAGTACAGTGCCTTGATGCAGCACGGTCACCTTGCGGGCAATTTGGCGCACAAATTCCATGTCGTGTTCGATCACCATAATCGAGTGGCTTTCGGCTAAGGCCAGCAACAAATTGCCCACGTTCTCGGTTTCTTCGTCGGTCAGGCCAGCCACGGGCTCATCCACCAACAGCAACTTAGGAGACTGAGCAACCAACATGCCAATTTCTAAACGTTGCTTTTCTCCATGGGACAGCAACTCAGCAGGGATATCGGCTTTTGCAGCCAACCCGACGGTTTCGAGTAACCCAGCAATGGTACGGCGTTCGGCAGCAGAGGTACGCCCTAGCCAAGAGGCCAAGACGTTCTTACGCTGTGCAGCCGACAACTCTAAATTTTCGCGGGGCGTTAGTTTTTGGTAAACACGTGGGGTTTGGAATTTACGACCAATGCCCATCCGTGCAATCTGATGTTCGGAATAAGGCCTTAAATTACGCCCTTGGAAGATCACTTGACCAACGGTGGGCTTGGTTTTGCCTGTAATCACATCCATGAAGGTGGTTTTGCCTGCACCATTGGGGCCAATCACCACCCGCAATTCCCCCGCATCCATGCTGAAGTTCAGGTTGTTAATGGCCTTAAACCCATCGAAACTGACGGTGAGGTTTTCAATTTCTAATATTTTTTCGCTCATAGTCTACGAGGGGATCTTCTTCAAGACTGGGATAAGTGGAGACTTTGGGGGCCAAGCCAAGACGTGCGCGCAGCCACAGTAATGTATCGGGACGCCATAGCCCGAGGAATCCAGAGGGCAAGACCGTGACAACCAGCAAAAATAAGCCGCCCTGGAAAAAGAGCCAAAATTCTGGATACTGTTCGCTGAGCAGGGTTTTAGCAAAATTGACGATCAATGCACCCAACACCGCACCAGCCAAGGTGGCACGACCACCCACTGCAACCCAGATCACCATTTCAATAGAAAAGGCCACGTCCATTGCTTTGGGTGTAATGATGCCTGATTGCACTGTGTAGAGGGCTCCTGCGATACCTGCTAAGCCCGCAGATACAGCAAACACAAAAACTTTGTACCAAGTGGGGTCGTAGCCAGAGAAGCGAACACGGGGTTCAT
>DATNQK010000011.1:0-19870 GCA_036704065.1 Stenomitos sp. | reverse complement strand
GTGGGCCTTTCCAGGTGGGCGAAGCCGCGATTCAGTTTTTTGCCCAGCCGCCTGAACATACGTCAACACCGAGGGCCTCGAATCGGAAAGATCCTAATTTTTTGCGTGCCGAGCTTCAGGAGCGATTACACAATGGTTCGTTAATCTACGACTTTTATGTTCAATTTTTTGTGGACGAAGATAAAACGCCCATTGAAGATGGTGCAAAACGATGGGAACTGGGCGATGCGCGGCCGATGAAGATTGCGCAACTGGTGATTCCGCAACAGGATTTAAGTACCACTGCTGCATTAAACGCCGCCGAGACGGTTCAGGGGATGGGGTTTAATCCTTGGAATAGCGCCGGAGCTGAGCAATTAAAACCTTTGGGCAGTTTGAACCGAGCGCGTCAGACTGTCTATATGGCCAGTGCAGCCTTGCGCGATGAAGGAAGTTTGCCCACAGCCAGTCGTTGTCCTGTGTTTCGGATCGTGAGTGCTTTGGTTCGAGGGGTGGAAGTGGGGTTAACTGCTACCAATCGGTTTATTAATTGGAGTGATTGGGCCAAACTGAACCCTTATATAGGCGTTTTAAACCTCATCCATGTGCGACGCATTTTACGCCAGAAAAATCTTGTCGATACAGAAACGTTGAATTCCCGCGCTTTTTATGAGCAGGGGTTTGCCTATCGCGGCGGATGTCCGGTGATGAAGTTAGTGCATCGGACTGCAGATGGGTCGTACAACGATCTGAGCAATCCCCATATGGGCCGGGCCGGAACCCGTTTTGGACGCAATATCCCTTTGGACAAAGCGTTGGCTTTGCAGCGCAATGCGCAACTATTAACGCCAAACCCTCGCGCTGTTGCTCAAGCGTTAATGACTCGCAAGTCCTTTCAGCCTGTGCTGCAACTGAACTTGCTGGCTGCAGCTTGGATTCAATTTATGATTCACGGTTGGTTCTTTCATGAGGCTGACTCTAACCAAAGTGTTGCCATTGAGGTGGATCCTCAGGATCAAGACTGGACTGGGCCACGTCCGATGCAAGTTCAGCTCACTAAGGTGGATCCACGTGCTTTAAATGATCCGCAAGATCACCCCACCACATTTCTCAACCGCGAAAGTCATTGGTGGGACGGGTCACAGATTTATGGAAGTACTCAGGCGATTCAGGATAAGGTGCGATCGCATCAGGATGGCAAACTGCGGGTAGATGAACGTGGGTTGTTGCCTAAGCGGTTTGAGTCTTCCACATCTGAAATTAATGCGTTGGAAGCAACCGGACTGACCGAAAACTGGTGGCTTGGAATGGGTCTGATGCACTCGCTATTTACCTTGGAGCACAATGCCATTTGCGATCGCCTGAAGGCAAACTATCCTCGGTGGGACGACGAACAACTGTTCCAAACGGCACGCCTTGTCAATGCGGCCTTAATGGCTAAAATTCATACCGTGGAGTGGACCGTTGCGATTTTGAACCATCCCACGCTCAAAATTTCCCTCAATACCAATTGGTGGGGACTGTTTGGCGAACGCTTCCATGATTTGTTAGACGGTACGAATACCAACGAAGTGTTGCATGGGATTCCAGGTTCGCCCAAGGAATTGTCGGGCGTTCCCTATGCGTTAACTGAAGAATTTACCTCTGTATATCGGCTACATCCGCTGCTGCCCGATGATTTGGTGTTCCATTCCGTTGCGAATGGTCATCAGATCGAAGACTTGCAATGGCTGGGGATGGAACCTTCTCAGAGCGTGGCTTCTTTGGCAGATGTGGTGGGGCCAAAAGCGCGCACGATTATGGAACACATTGATCTCAGCGATCTGTTCTATTCGTTTGGGCTGATGCATCCCGGTGCCGTGGCGTTGGATAACTATCCAAACTTCCTGCGAACCCTCCGCCATGAAGACAGTGTGGTGGATTTGGCAGCGGTGGAAATATTCCGCGATCGCGAGCGTGGCGTGCCTCGTTACAATGAATTCCGCCGCCAGTTGCACATGAAACCTGCGGCCTCTTTTCAGGAATTGGTGGGTGGCAACGAAACATTGGCACAGCGATTGGCTGATGTCTATGGCGACATTGAAGAAGTGGATGTCATGGTGGGGTTATTTGCCGAACAACCGTTGCCCTCTGGGTTTGGCTTTAGCGATACGGCCTTCCGGTTATTTATCTTGATGGCTGCCCGCCGACTCAATTGCGATCGCTTTTTCACAACCGATTATACGCCTGAGGTCTACAGCCCTGAAGGGATGGCATGGATTAACGAGAACACGATGCAAACGGTGTTATTGCGTCACTTCCCGCAGTTAGAACCTGCTCTGCGCCAAGTAGATAATGCATTCTTCCCTTGGAATCGAGTAGGAGGTCTGTAAGAGATCTCTTCACTCGAAGACAAACAAGTAGGTTGCGATCGCCTTTGCTAGACCGTTGCGCCAAGCATTTGCAGGGATTGTTTTTGAGCCTCCGATAATCCCGTTGCCTCAATAACTTGCAGTGCTTCGTACAAACGGACTTCGCGCAGGGTTTGAGTGACGACCCCGGCGATCGCATCCCATACTAAAACTTGGCCATCTTGAGCCCCACTGGCCACGTGGAGGTGGTGCGGATGAAAGGCGACTGACCAAACTTCACCCTGATGCTTGTGGAGTTCATGGATGCAGTGACCTGTTTCGAGTAACCAGAGTTTTACTGTATGGTCAAATCCCCCTGTTGCCAAATATTTGCCATCCGCACTAAAGGCCACCGACCAG
Source organism: Stenomitos sp. (assembly GCA_036704065.1). Taxonomy (GTDB): domain Bacteria; phylum Cyanobacteriota; class Cyanobacteriia; order Thermosynechococcales; family Thermosynechococcaceae; genus JAAURS01. The sequence goes on along the minus strand of DATNQK010000011.1, from coordinate 17,141 downwards.
ACCCGACTGCCATGATCGAACTGGCGATAACACACCCCAGCTTGCCAATCCCACACCTCGGCAATATGGTCATCACGCCCCATCGCCAACCACTGTCCATCACTACTAAAGGTGACGGAATGCACCATTGCGCCTGCATTGGGCAACCAAGTCAAGGCCTCATCCGCTTCGAGGGGCCAAATGGGAATACCCCGGCGATCGCCAGAGGTTGCGAGGTACTGTGCCTGGGGATGAAACGCAATAGACCAGATTTGTTCTTGATGCTGCCAAGTTCGCAGGCAAACGCCTGTAGCAACCTCCCAAAGTTTGGCACTTTGATCATTACTGCCTGAAGCCAACCAGCGACCTTGAGGATCGAAGGCAACTGCAAAGACTAAATTTAAATGCCCCACAAACGTCTGGAGGCAGGTTCCAGAAGCAATGTCCCATAGATGTAGTGTGCCGTCTCCGCTGGCGCTGGCTAGCTGGTTACTCTTAGGACTGAAGGCTAAGTCCCAAATCCAGCCATTGTGCCCTTCCAAAATACAGTGCCGTTGGCCTGTTTGTAGATTCCAGATGCGAATTAATTTATCATCCCCTCCACTAGCCAGCCATTGTCCATTGGGGCTATAGGCAACCTCTTTAATGCCAACACAAATGGTTTGCAGTGTTCTTAAAGGCTGTCCTGTACGAGGGTTCCATAGCCGAATGGTGCTGTCATTGCTGCCGCTGAGCAACATCTGTCCGCTGGGATGTAACGCCACAGACCAAATGCGGTCTGCGGAGCCTCTCAGCACACTCAAGCATCGACCGGTTTGCGCATCCCAAATCCGAATAGTACAATCTTGACTCCCACTAACAATGATTTCGCCCTCAATCCCAGTCTTCAGAGCATCAAGGTAGACTGAGCTTAGCGCAGACCCATAGGCAACAGACTTCACAACTTGCCGATGCCCTTGCAGTACTTTTAGGCAGTTTCCTGTTTCCACATCCCAAATTCTGACGGTTCCATCATTACTGCCACTAAATAATTGATCACCTGTATCGTTAAAGACAGCAGATCGAACCCAGCCGGTATGGCCCTGGAATATGCGAATGCAGTTTCCCGATGCTGCTTCCCATAGCCGAATGGTACAGTCGTTGCCTGCTGAAGCAATCAAGTGCCCCGTGGGGCTATAGTCAACAGACCACACCCATCCCTGACCAGCCTCCAGAGTTCGTTGACAAGTTCTCCTCGCGATGGACCAAATCTTAACCGTGCAGTCATCACAGCCGCTGACGAGGGTTTCTCCCTCAGGACTAAACTCTAAAGACCAAATCCAGCCGCGATGTCCCGTCAGCTCACCTATGCACTGGCCTGTTTGTACGTTCCAAAGGCGAATCGTGTGGTCGAAACTGCCACTGGCGAGCAGGCTGCCATCAGGACTAAAGGCAACGGCAGAAACCCAGCTTTGATGGCCTTCTCCAATCCATCGCTCCTTACACTCCGCTACCTGCCATAGTCTGAGGCGGTTGTCGGCATTACCTAAGGCAAAGTATTGTCCGTCGGGGCTAAAGGCAACTGACAGCGTGGCGCTGAGGACGGGGGTAAACACCGAGCGTGACAGGTCGCTGTGGCTGAGGTCAGATTGATGCAAAGACACCTGCCGAAAATCTGCCTGCCAGATGGTGAGGTGAGAACAATCTACGCCTGATAGATCAGGCTGTAATTCTCGCATCAGGTTTAAAAGGTTGCCTGCCACATACCCTACCTGGCCAGGATGCTGACACTTGTACTCGTATAACTGAGAGCGCAGATGCTCCCACACGGTTTGAGAACTTCCTAATTCAGCTTGCAAGCGGCTTAGAATCGGCAGCACAATAAAGCGACGTTGAGCCTCGCGGATGTAGTCTAAACTTTGGGCTTTAACGATCGCATAGAGCCGAATGATTGTAGACCATTCCCCAGAGAAGAGTTCATCGCAGAAACCAGACACAAATCGCTGGGAGACATATTCTAGGACGACGGGCTGCAAGAACCAGAGACTTCCCTTCCGCTCAATCAGCGAGCGACGACAGAGGGACTGCACAGCGGTAAACAAATCTTGGATCAAAGTACCAGGCAACGTATCGGCTTCGAGTTGCGCTAGCGAGACGGGTTCGCGGTTGATTGCCAGCCAGTACATCACTGTCATTTCTGCCGGAGACAGGCGGTTAAAGTGACGCGCAAGCAAGTTATTAATATCGTCAAAGACAAAAATGCCACGGTCGAGGTAGGGAACCAATTCATTGGCATCCCCATTGCCTAATTCGAGCAAGGCTGCGGCCACAATTTTGAGGGCAAGCGGATTCCCGCCATAATGCTCGTGTAAGGTTTGCAGTTGGTTGTCTTGAGGCGGCTGACAGCCTTTGTCGGTAAAGATGCGGCAGGTTTCTGCTAGGCCCAATCCTTTCAGTTGGAGCGATCGCACTGGCATTGTCGGCCCTACCAGCGTGGCGATACCTCTAGGTTGTTCGCGACTCGTGACGATTAAGCAACTGCGATGTTGCACTTGAGCAATGTATCGCAAGAGCATGCCGTACCCAGCATGATCCAGATTGTATGCACCCGCTTGGGTACCACCCTCCAACACAGACTCAAAGTTGTCGAGGATCAGCAAGCAGCGATGGCGTTTGAGCAGGGAAATTAAGGCCGTAATCCGGTTTTCTAAAGTATCCAGTTGCCCTGTCTCTTCAGGATTGGCCAAGATCTGCGTCCATTCCGTGAGGGTGTCTTCCACAGGGGCTGCATTGCGTAGCGATCGCCACACCACAAATTCAAAGTCACCTTGAAATGCCGCTGCGGCCTTCACTGCGAGAGATGTTTTCCCGATGCCACCCATGCCCAATAGAGTCACCAAGCGACACCCATCGGTAACCGTCCACTGGTGCAGGGTAGTGAGTTCTTCCTGACGACCATAGAAGACAGACACGTCGATCATCGTGCCCAACCCATCCACAAGTGGATGCTGGGCTAGGGCAGGAACCATATCGGTTAAGACAGGAGAAGGAGAGAATTGCTGGGGTGGAGGAGCATTGGGCGTTTGGGCCACAAATTGCAAATAATGGCGCTCGATTACAGCCCGACAGCTTTTCTTGCTGACTGGTTCCTGGAAAGCTTTAGATAAGGCTCGCCACAAGTGATGGCCAATGTCTTGCTGGAGGTAAAGGCAGGTGTACCCATACTCTTGGGCAATGATCTCATAGGTCTTCCCTTCCAAAGAGCCTTTGAGGACAAATACATCTACATCTCGTAGATGTCGTTGGGTGTGTTGAAAAAACCTAGCGTCTACAAACCCAATCAGGCGCTCTAGATTCACGTCCAGTGCAGTCCAGGTACAGTGTTACCCACAGCCTACCTAACTTTGGCTAGAGAATAAAAGAAGTTGTGAGAATTTTAATGATGATCCTGTGACCCTTAAGAGGGCAAATGTGGTCTAGGTTAGAGGCCTTTGAGTGTGGTGTGCAATTGCGCTTGCGCACTTGCAAGGGCTTCCTGGAGTTTACTGGGATCGCGCCCTCCCGCTTGTGCTAGGTTGGGACGACCGCCACCACCACCACCGCGAATTTTGGCAATACTGCCAATAAACTTCCCTGCTTGCAATCCTTGCTTGTTCACGCCAGGGCTAAAGGCCGCGACAAGGCTCACTTTTTGCGCTTCTGGTGCCGATCCTAATACGACTGCACCTTCGCCCATCTTTTGCAGAAGTTGCTCGGCAGCGGTTTGTAATGCGGCAGCATCGACGCCTTCTAAAGTAGCCACAAGAACTTTGAAGTCACCGATGGTTGTGGCTTGGCTCAGCAGTTGGGTGGATTTTGCGAGTGCCACTTCCGCTTTGAGGGCTTCTAACTGTTTTTGCGTCTGCTTGAGTTCGGTTTGCAGATTAGCAACCCGTTCGGGCAATTCTTCTGGTTTGGCTTTGAAGCGATCGCCCAATTCTTTGACCACGACATCGCGCACGTTCAGGTATTCCAACACGGCTGGCCCTGCAACGGCTTCAATTCGCCGCACACCCGAGGCAACCCCAGTTTCGGACACAATTTTGAACAGCCCGATTTCAGCGGTATTGCGCACATGGGTACCACCGCACAGTTCCATCGAGACGCCAGGCACATCGATCACTCGGACGTGATCGCTATATTTTTCACCAAACATGGCGATCGCCCCCTTGGTCTTGGCATCTACCAACGACATCTCGGCAATTTCCGTGTCATGGGCTTCGGCAATCCAGATATTAATTTGGTCTTCAACGTGTTGCAGTTCTTCCGGCTTTAAGCCTCGGTTGAAGTTAAAGTCAAATCGCAAACGGTCAAAGGCAACGAGCGATCCCGCTTGGCTGATGGATTCATCCACCAGCTTTTTCAGGGCTGCTTGCAATAGATGGGTTGCGGTGTGGTTGGCTTGAGCACGACGGCGACAAGCGCGATCAATTTGAGCAGTTACCTCGTCACCCAGTTGCAGAAGACCTCGCTCAATCCGTCCGTAGTGGATAAAAATGCCCGACTCTTTCTGGACATCTTCAATACGAACTAGAACGTCACTGCCAGAAAGATAACCGCGATCACCCACTTGTCCGCCCGATTCAGCATAGAAGGGGGTGCTATCTAAGGCAATTTGTACCGCCGTGCCTGCCTCTGCGGCCTCTACACTATGGCCTTCTACCAACAGCGCAACCACCTTAGAATCGGTGGCAAACTTGCCGTAGCCTTGAAACTCCGTGGGGTGAATCTGTTCCGCAAGTTGGTCTAAAGCCCCTTGCACCGTAAGATCGATGGTTTCGTGGGCTGCCCGTGCGCGATCGCGCTGTTTGGACATTTCCGCTTCAAAGGCGACTGCATCAACCTCCAAGCCATGCTCTGCTGCAATTTCCTGCGTTAATTCGAGAGGGAAGCCATGGGTATCGTACAAAATGAATGCATCTTCCCCAGAGATACACGCAGGCTGACGCGCAATAATGTCAGCCAGTAATTTCTCACCTCGGCCTAACGTCTTTAAGAACTGTGTTTCTTCGCGAGCGAGTTCTGCCACAATCGTCTCGGCACGGGCACGAACATTGGGGTATGCAGATTCCGAGAGTTCAATGGCTGTTTCGGCAACCTGGACAATAAATTCACCTTTAATACCAATCAGCTGTCCGTGGCGCACGACACGTCGGATCAGTCGTCGTAAAACATAGCCGCGTCCAATATTGGACGCTGAAATACCATCGGCAATCATGTGAACCACAGACCGAACGTGGTCACCAATGACCTTGAGCGACACCTGAGCCGCATCGTCCAGCTTAAAATAATCAACGCCTGCTAAATCAGCAGCAGTTTTGATGATTGGGAAGATGAGATCGGTTTCGTAGTTATTAGGGACCTGTTGCAGAATTTGCGCCATCCGCTCTAGGCCCATCCCCGTGTCAATATTTTTGTTTTGCAGGGGGGTGAGGTTGCCTTGAATATCCCGGTTGTATTGCATGAACACCAGGTTATAAAACTCAATGAAGCGAGAGTCGTCTTCAAGGTCGATGGAATCTTCGCCCCGTTCGGGATAAAAATCGTAGTAGAGTTCGGAACAAGGACCGCAGGGGCCGGTAGGACCAGAAACCCAAAAGTTATCGTCAGCTCCCATGCGTTTAATCCGTTGCACGGGCACGCCCACCTGGTCGCGCCAAATGGCAAAGGCTTCGTTGTCCTCTTCAAAGACGCTGACTACAATCTGCTCTGGCGGCAACTGGAAAACTTTCGTGGAGAGTTCCCATGCATAGGCGATCGCCTGTTCTTTGAAATAATCCCCAAAGCTGAAGTTCCCCAGCATTTCAAAGAAGGTATGGTGTCGAGCCGTACGACCCACATTTTCAATATCGTTTGTACGGATACACTTTTGAGACGTCGTGGCTCTGGGGAACTCAGCCTCTCTTTGCCCCAAGAAGATGGGCTTAAAGGGCAACATCCCTGCAATGGTTAGCAATACTGTAGGGTCTTCAGGGATCAACGACGCACTAGGCAGAACAGTATGTCCCCGCTTTGCAAAAAAATCGAGAAAGGTCTGGCGAATTTGAGCACCGCTGCGAAGTGAAGACACCATAGGAACCGAACGCTAGTACACCAACTGAGAATATTAAGCCTTCTTTCATCATGCCTTGTGTATGAGCATTTGCGGAATAATACTCAAACTTTTCTAAGTTGGGCGATTCGTGGTTGTTCATCTCAGGCTAAGCCTGCATCAGCGATTAACCCAAAAAATAATGGAGTCGCTAATGGTCATACCCAGCATTAGGATTGCGAATGCTTGCAGAGAGAATTACGCTGAAGCAGCATTAACTTTGGCTGCAGTTCGCAAAATTTGACCTGCTAAGACGGCTGCACCAAATCCATTATCAATATTGACCACACCGATCCCAGGGGCGCAGGAGTTGAGCATAGTTAGCAGCGGAGCGAGACCATTAAAACTTGCGCCATATCCAATACTGGTGGGCACTGCAATCACAGGACAATCTGCTAATCCTGCTACGACGCTTGCCAGCGCCCCTTCCATACCGGCAACGACAATCAAAACATCGGCATCGGCGATCGCATCCAAGTTATCCAGTAAACGATGAAGACCCGCTACCCCAACATCCCATAGACGATGAACACTAAACCCGCAGAGCGTGGCCGTCACAGCCGCTTCCTCTGCTACAGGTAAATCGGCAGTTCCAGCGGATAGCAAGCCAATTCGGCCAGGATGCTGTACCTCAGTTGTAGCAGCGACCGCACAGATTCTGGCAGTGGGGTAGTAGACGAGTTCCGGTAAATGGCGCTGTAATTGCTCAAACACCTGAGGCTCAATGCGAGTCGCCATGGCACAGCCTTTCTGGGCAATCATTGACTGAAAAATGGCAACAATTTGCTCCGGCGTCTTGCCTTGACCCCAGATCACTTCAGGAAAGCCAGTCCGCAAATGCCGATGATGATCTATTTTGGCAAAATCACCCACAGGCTCATAATGCAGAACCTTCAATTGCTGCAGCGCAGCATCAGGACTAAGTGCTCCCGATGAAACTGCCTGCAGCAATTCTTGGAGAGAGGAAGGAGGCGTCACAAATAACCCAAAACTGTAATGATTGCAGTAAAATGACTTACTTCTTCGGCGATAAAAACATAATCATGTTTCGGCCTTCTCGCTTAGGAATTTGCTGAATTTCAGCAATCTCTTTGAGATCATTCGCCATGCGATTAAGCAACTCTTCTGCAAGGTGAGCGTGCTGAATTTCTCGACCTCGGAAGGTAATTGTAGCCTTTACTTTATCGCCAGACTTTAAAAATCGTTCTGCATGATTGACGCGCACTTGATAGTCGTGTTCTTCAATCTTGTAGCGCATCTTCACTTCTTTAACATCAGCGGTATGCTGCTTTTTACGAGCTTCTCGTGCCTTTTTTTCTTGCTCGAATTTAAACTTCCCATAGTCCATAATGCGACATACAGGAGGATCAGCTTTATCGCTGACAAGAACAAGGTCTAGGTTCTTTTCGTCGGCAAGAACCATAGCCTCGCGTGGTGTCATAATTCCCAACTGTTCGCCGGAGGTATCAACCACACGGATTTGCGGAAACCGGATTCGTTCGTTAATGTTCGGAAGATCTTGTTGCGCTTTTTTGCTGATTGGAGGCACAGTTATCGAATTCTGAAGATAAACAATAAATGAGATAAAGCAGGTGTTTAATAAACAACCTTTATGGCGATGAATACATCGTCACCACTTAAACTTAGCAGATCCTTCAAGGATCGCAATGTAGTTGAAACGTTTTGGAACGGAACTTAACTAAAATAGACGGCTTTAGAAGCCATAACCGTCAGCTTTCAGGCAATTTTCAGAAGATTAGAGTATAGATAAAAAAATGCTGAAGTTTTGACTTAGATAATTAACTGTACTATCCGTTTTTCTGCCGTGGGTCGACGGCCTCTAGCTCTTTGAGGCGAAAAGTCACTATTTTTGGCCAGTTTCCGGCGAAGACAACAGCGGCTCGCCCATCTGTAATCCGCTGAACTTGACCTTCAAACTGATAGTAAGTGTCATGCGGGTTGGTGACGCGAACGGTTGAACCGGGCAGCAGCAATGGAGTTTGCATACACGCGATGTTTAGTGTGAAAGTCTTCTTTATTCTACAGGAAGATGGAAGGAAGGCTGATTATTAACGCCTACTGAATCCATAGGGATGTTTTTTGCGAGGTTGGGATTGGTTAGCAACGGCCTCGGCTAAACCGAGGGCCATAAAGTTGGTCAATAGAGCAGATCGACCATAACTCAGCCAGGGTAAAGGAATGCCTGTGACAGGAGCCAACCCAATCGTCATGCCAATGTTAATGACAACTTGAAAGATCAGCATAGAAAAGATCCCGATGCAAAGCAGGGACCCAAAGTTGTCGCTGGATTGGTTGGCAACTTTGATCAGGCGAAGACAGATGAGCCAAAAAGCCAGCATCAATAGAAGACTACCAACGAAGCCAAATTCTTCGCCGACGGCCGAAAAGATGAAGTCTGTGTGCTGCTCTGGAATGAAGTTAAGTTGTGTTTGAGTGCCTTGATTGAGGCCACGTCCAAACAACTGTCCCGCACCGATCGCAATTCGAGATTGAATTAGGTGATAGCCGCCGCCTAAAGGATCTTTGTCGGGGTCAAGAAATAAGATGAGGCGATCGCGCTGATAATCTTGCAACAACCCCCAGAGAATGTGCCCCAATGTCGCTGAACTGAGGTTGACAGCCATACAGAGTCCCGCACTGAGCCAAGGGCGGGGGAGTGTAAGCCAACCTAAACAGCCCATACCTAAAGTCCATCCAATCCATAGGGGAATGGAATATACAGTGGGCAGAGGAATGTTGAGCAGAATCGCTGAAATCAAGGGGGATAAGATCAAGATAATCCAACCCCCATGGGCATTTCCCCAATACAGCATTCCTAACGTAATCGCGCCAAACACTAGAGATGTGCCTAAGTCGGGCTGGATGAAGACCAAACCCCAGGGCAATGCGGTAATCAAGAAAATACGGACCATCGCGGGAATTGTGCCCGCTGGACGATGGTGCAGCAATGCCGCAAGAGAAATAATAATGCCTACCTTGGCAAATTCCGACGGCTGTATATTAAATCCCGCAATCGTAATCCAGCGCTGGGCACCCAAAGCGCTAGTGCCGACAAATTTAACAGCTAATAAAGAGAGACAGGTCAATCCATAGATTAACCAGTGAAAATACAACAGATTTTTGTAGTTTAACCGGGCAAAAAAGAGCACGATGCCCACTCCCACACCCCCAATCAACCAATGCTGCGACCAGTCAGTCCAGCCTTGGTGCAGTTCTGTACTCCGAATCAACAGCCCACCCAAAAAGGTGAGCAGAATGGGGAGCACGAATAAATAAGGATCCATATTCTGCCAAGGCTGAATCCAGCGGGTCCAGGCAGGAGGGCGGCGAGATCGCGAACTAAACATTCTTCTGTTCCAGAGTGAGCCAGACCTCTAGGTTAATGCAGCAACTGAAACTTGTCCCGCAACTGTTTGGGCGATCGCCTTGAGGGCTTGGGCAGACGCTGAATCAGGTTGGGCTACGACAATAGGCATGCCTTGATCCCCACCTTGTCGCACCGGAATTTCTAGAGGGACACAGCCGATGAGCGGAACGCCTAGCTCGTTGGCTAGCTTATCTCCGCCGCCAGAGCCAAAAATGTCATATTGGCGATCTGGCATATCAGGCGGAATAAAGTAGCTCATGTTCTCAACCACACCCAGCACATTCACCCCCAACTGCTGGAACATGCGCAAACCCTTACGTGCATCTAAAGTGGCAACCTCTTGAGGGGTACTAACAATCACAACGCCTGCCATGGGCACCGCCTGTGCCAGGGTAAGTTGTGCATCGCCAGTGCCAGGTGGCAGATCCACAATCAAGTAATCTAGCTCCCCCCAATCCACTTGGTAGAGGAACTGACGAATAATCCCATTCAGCATAGGGCCACGCCAGATCACAGGCTGATCGCGATCAATTAAAAAGCCCATCGAAACCATTTTGATCCCGTGATTCTGGGCGGGTTCTAAAATGTCGCCTTGCTCTGACTTACGCACCTCAATTGCGGCATTTTCTAACCCCAACATGGTTGGAACGTTGGGGCCATAAATATCGGCATCGATCATCCCGACGGCAGCGCCCATCTGGGCTAGGGCAACGGCAAGGTTAACTGAAACCGTGCTTTTGCCGACTCCCCCTTTACCGCTGGAGACAGCAATGATGTTTTTGACACCAGAGATTCCTGTGCGATCTGGCAGACTTTTTTGTTGCGGTGTTTCTGCCGTGACTTCGACGTCGATAGATACGACGCCAGGAATCGTTTGTACTGCTTTTTTACAGTCCTCGACGATAAATTCCCGTAAGGGGCAAGCAGGAGTGGTCAGCACAAGGGTAAAAGCAACGTGACCTGCTTCGATTTGGACATTGCGAATCATATTTAATTCGACAAGGCTTTTACGCAGTTCAGGATCTTGAACAGGACGTAAGACATCAAGAACGGCTTCAGGAGTTAACGTTGCGGTCATAAGGAGTTACAAATCTGCGGAATCGAGTCTGGAATGAAACGCGTGCTTCTAGAATCTTAGCTTTTAAGCGTCTCCCTAGATTGCGCGATAGACCGCGACCCACTCAATCTGCTGTTTAGACCGAGGACTGGATCCACAATAGAAACGAGTAGACTCTGAGGACTGGATCCACAATAGAAACGAGTAGACTCTGCCGATCTCCTGGATCTTTCCGTCTAGCGGTTACTGCGGTTCTTTCAAAAAAAATCAGATTGGCCAAAACACCGTTCTCGATGGGCAAAATCCCTATCTATGGGGGTGTAAACACCGATCCTGTATTCGATTCAACGTTTCCTAGAATGTGAGTAATACATGAGTCATACCTCTCCGTATCGTGTTCCGGAGGGGTTCCGGAGAGGAGCGTATATGCAACCCACTAATCCAAACCAATTTACAGAAAAAGCATGGGAAGCCATTGTTCGCATCCCAGATATTGCTAAGCAAGCGCAACAGCAACAAATTGAGAGTGAGCACTTATTACAAGCATTATTAGAACAAGATGGCTTGGCTGCCAGTATTTTGACCAAAGCCGAAGCCAACGTGCAACGAATGCGCGATAAAACAGCAGACTATATTCAACGGCAACCAAAGCTCACCTCTTCGAGTAGTTCTGGTTCTGTCTACCTGGGTCGCAGCTTAGATACTCTCTTAGATCGGGCGGAACAATACCGAAAAGACTTTGGGGACGACTATATTTCGGTTGAACATTTAGTATTGGCTTACGCTAAAGATGAGCGCTTTGGGCAGTCTTTGCTACGGGAATTTGGGCTGGATGAAGCCAAGCTCATTAAAGTCATTGAACAAATACGGGGAGCGCAAAAAGTGACCGATCAAAATCCTGAAGGGAAATATGAATCGCTGGAAAAGTACGGTCGCGACCTAACACAGTTGGCACGCTCAGGTAAGCTGGATCCGGTAATTGGTCGAGATGACGAAATTCGGCGGACGATTCAAATCTTGTCCCGACGCACGAAGAATAATCCTGTGCTAATTGGCGAACCAGGGGTGGGTAAGACCGCGATCGCCGAAGGTTTAGCTCAGCGCATCATTGCAGGAGATGTGCCAGAGTCATTGCGCGATCGTCAACTGATTGCCTTAGACATGGGAGCCTTAATTGCCGGAGCCAAGTATCGCGGCGAATTTGAAGAACGCCTTAAAGCGGTTTTAAAGGAAGTCACCGACTCCAACGGTCAAATCATTCTGTTTATCGATGAGATCCATACGGTTGTGGGGGCGGGTGCAACCCAAGGGGCTATGGATGCGGGGAACCTGCTCAAACCCATGTTGGCGCGGGGCGAACTGCGTTGTATTGGTGCAACCACTCTTGATGAGTACCGCAAGTACATCGAAAAAGATGCGGCCCTAGAACGCCGCTTCCAACAGGTGTTTATTGACCAACCCACCATTGAGGACACCATTTCTATTCTGCGGGGTCTGAAGGAACGGTACGAAGTTCACCACGGGGTCAAAATTTCTGACAATGCGCTGGTGGCTGCGGCAACACTGTCCACTCGTTACATTAGCGATCGCTTTTTGCCAGATAAAGCTATTGACTTGGTAGACGAAGCCGCTGCCAAGCTCAAGATGGAAATTACCTCCAAACCCGAAGAACTCGACGAAATTGATCGCAAGATTTTGCAGTTAGAAATGGAACGGTTGTCACTGCAAAAAGAAAGCGATCGCGCTTCGCTAGATCGACTGGGACGGCTTGACAAAGAACTTGCAGATTGGAAAGAACAACAATCTGCCCTTAATGCCCAATGGCAGTCTGAGAAAAAAGTGATTGATCAAATTCAAGCGGTTAAAGAAGAAATTGATCGCGTAAATATCGAAATTCAGCAAGCCGAACGTGACTATGATCTCAACCGTGCTGCTGAACTCAAATACGGTAAACTCACCAGTCTGCAACGGGATCTGGAACAAGCAGAAGCCAACTTGACCCAAGCCCAAACCACGGGGCGTTCCATGTTGCGCGAAGAAGTAACCGAAGCCGATATTGCCGAAATTATCGGCAAGTGGACAGGGATTCCAGTCTCGAAACTGGTTCAGTCCGAAATGGATAAGCTGCTTCATTTAGAAGATGAGCTTCATGAACGAGTGGTTGGTCAAGATGAAGCCGTTACGGCAGTGGCAGATGCCATTCAGCGATCACGTGCGGGATTGGCAGATCCCAACCGTCCCATTGCGAGCTTCATCTTCCTAGGCCCAACGGGTGTGGGTAAAACGGAACTGGCAAAAGCACTGGCTGCTTATATGTTCGACACTGAAGAAGCCATGGTGCGCATCGACATGTCCGAATACATGGAGAAACATTCTGTCTCCCGTTTAGTGGGAGCGCCTCCAGGATATGTGGGTTACGACGAAGGTGGACAGTTGACAGAAGCCGTCCGGCGTCGTCCTTATGCCGTTATCCTCTTCGACGAAATCGAAAAAGCCCATCCGGATGTGTTCAATATCCTGTTGCAAATTTTGGACGATGGCCGAGCGACCGATGCTCAAGGGCGTACGGTCGATTTCAAAAACGCCATCATTATCATGACCAGCAACATCGGTTCGCAATACATTCTAGATGTGGCAGGTGACGATAGCCGTTATCTAGAAATGCAGGAACGCGTTTTAGAAGCCCTCCGCGCCAGCTTTAGGCCAGAATTCTTAAACCGTGTTGATGAGCTGATTATCTTCCATAGCCTGCGAAAAGATCAGTTGCGAAATATCGTCAAGCTCCAAGTTAAACGGCTGGAGAAACGCTTACAAGAACGCAAGATTAGCCTTAAGATGTCTGACGCAGCTTTGGATTTACTCGCCGACATTGGATACGACCCTGTCTACGGAGCACGCCCCTTGAAACGGACTATTCAGCGCGAGCTAGAAACCACAATGGCTAAAGGAATTCTCCGAGGCGACTTTGTCGATGGGGATGTCATTTTTGTCGATGTGGCGAATGAACGGTTAACCTTCAAACGGCTCCCGGCAGAGATGTTAACCAGCACATCAAATTAATCCTAAATCCTGAATAAAAGGGGGGTGCAAATTTAATTGCACCCACCTTTTTTACTTCACGTCAAAACTTGATGCAAGATTGAAATGGGTAAGGATTAAAAGTTGTAACCTACGCCTACAAATCCACCCAAATCAATGTCGCTGCCAAAGGTTGTATTAATACCAAGCGTCGCGGTGAATCGTCTGTTAATGGGGACATCTAAACCGCCTGTTAACAATGGTCTAGCGTCTCCATCTGTTGTCACCGTCGCTCCAGCGCCAATATAGGGCGCTATCGAAATTGCATTGTCAGCGACTGAACCGAGGCGGATGGGTGCTAAGTCAAAGGTGGCAGGCAAAATAAAGGTTGCATCATCAGAGAAATCGGTGACAATTCCAGGTCTGATAGAAAAGTACCGAGTTAGCCCCACTTTGCTATATAGCATTAGCCCAGGCTTGCCCACAGATGTATTACCAAACCCACCCACATTGGCACCAATACCAATGTAACTGTAGCCTGATCGGGTTCTGCGGCCAGGATCAACGTTTTCTGGATTTGGTGCAATTTGCTCACTACTGGGAAATTGCTGTTCGCTAGAAGAGGGAGCTGAAGGAACTTGAGTGTCGGGGAGTTGAGTGCCAGGCGTCGTTTCTGTGGGAGCTAATGGCTCAGTAGAGGGGGATGGATTTGTGGAGTCAGGTGTGGAGCTTGGATTGGATGGATCAGTCGGTGAAATTGGACTAGATGGATCAGTCGGTGAACTTGGACTTAAAGGATCGGTGGCAGGTAAGCCATTCGAAGGAGACGTAGACGGAGAAACCGGATCCGAGGTTTGTTGAGCAAGTACACGAGGCATATCTTTGATGCCAACGGTTGAAAGACCTCGAAGATCTTGAGCCGAGTTTACCTTGGTAACCTTTGTAGCACCCACCCCAGGCCGCACACTAACAAAACGATTAGAGTTTTGCACGTTCGGCTTCTGGACAACTATCTCTGCTGCCTTTGCTGTTGAGATCCCCCCTAAGATAGAGGAGCATGTGCCCAATACTAATATCCTTTTGAAGTGGCTATATTTAGATTTCATTCTTTTACCTAAAAAGGCTGACTCGAAATACAGAAAGACGAGAGAAAGAGTTAATACCGTTAGATTGGCTTGGCAGATTCTAGATGAATCTCTTGCTTCCGCAATAAAACTGATACGTATTTGCTTTTTATTAGATTAGAAATAATTTTCCACAAATATTGATCTGTATTTAGGTGGAAATTAAGCTATAAAATTTGATAGATAGTGATTAAAATTACATGTACTCCAACTTAATGCTTATCTAAGGACAGAAATAAGCAACTAAAATTCTTCCCTTCGGTATTCTTTGCTTCACCCCCAAAGGGCTAGACAAAGTCAAGAGAGTATTGCAGTTAGTAGAGTGAATACTTGAATATCGAGTGATCGCAACGAATGAGCGTTCAGATTCTGTGCGTTTAAAGGGTTCTCAATTGCTCTTAACTCTGAGGGGCTAGGTGGCAAAGGAGAGACCTCGTAAATGTAGCGAAAATCACAATTTTTCTGACGAGAGACAAATACAGTGTGTCCTGTTGCCTCTTGTCAAGAACGCAAGATCATTTTCTTGTGTAATTGGTATAACTTTAGGGTCTAATTTGGGAATTCTATCTACAGATAGGCCAAATAGCCTTATAGTGCTAGCAGTATACCTGTTGGTATGTTTAAGCTTTGGCCAGACGTCTGATCTTCAGGCTGTAAGTTTTTTGCTTCGCGACATCAGCCGAGGTTCAGAATCTTACCAAAGGAGGCAGCAGGTTCAGGCTAAGTTCAGTACAATTTAGACTTAGGACCTTGCTTCTTAGCAAATGTAAGGATTTAAGTATTGCCCTAAAAGCTGAAATTTTTACTTGTTTCGATCCAAGAGGTAATGGCAAAATGTCTGCTAAGGACAATTTTCTTTTCCCCCATAGCCAGTACCGTGGTTCCGTTAAACCCGAAAATCTGGTTTTTAACGCGAATTTGCAAGAGTTTGCCCAACGCGTCAGTTACATCACAAACCTTGAAACCAATGGCAAGATCACGCCAGAGGTCTCTTATCGCGAGATTAAAAGCTTGTGGCAACAGCTAAAGCAGTCTAAGAAGGCCCTTCGCATTGGCGAAAATCCTTTTCAGGGAGATGAGAGTCAGGGTTAAGGGTGGCGCAGAATCCACAACCCGCTATAGGTGACGCCGCTGGCATCAGGTTGAATGAGCAAAAAATGAATACCGCAGCTTTGGACCTTACGATCTTCAAAGGTTTGAGCTGCGGTTTTCACTTCGTTATCTTGGTAGGTTGCTAAAATCCACTGCTGCTGTTGAGCAGTTTCAATCATTAAAGCCCCCAACTCCCGATTGACGGCATTAATTAAGGTGGGTTGTTGCTCGTCTAGCCAACGTGATAAACGCATGGCTTGCCGTCCTGCTTCAATGATGACCCCTGGTATGACAGAACCAGGTGCAAGGTCTTGCTCACTGGGCAGGGCCATAGGTGCTGTATGGCGAATTGGAATCGGAAAATCGTGCAGTCGATACTCTAGATCTTCTGCTAGCAAACTGGCAAACTGCCAGCGATCGCCCCAAAGGGATTCGGGCAATGGCTGTGGTGGGGAAGGCATTGGGGAGGTCACACCATCTCCTGAGAACGATTTTGGACTTGAACGTGCTGACGTTTGGCTTCGTACAGCACAACGGCTGTGGCGATCGCCGCATTTAAGGATTCCACCCCTGCAACTGGAATGGAGACCTGGAGATCGGCTTCGGCGAGGAGAGAGGGGGACAACCCTGCCCCTTCGTTTCCAATGAGTACAAGCGTTGGCTGGTTAAAATCGACACTCCAATACTCTAGAGAGGCTTTGGGGGTTGTAGCAATCACCTGAAAGCCTTGTTTTCGATAGGTTCTAATTTGATCGATCAGGTTGTTGCAAAGGAGTGTTGGCATGCGAAACCATGCCCCCGTCGAGGCTCTCAAGACCTTTGGGTTTTCTAAATCGACAGAACCCGCACTAAGCCATATCCCATCCACACCTGCGGCTGCTGCTGTGCGTAAAATGGTGCCAATATTTCCAGGGTCTTGGATGGTCTCTAGAATTAAACCGAGCCGTTGGATCTCTACTGGCGTTTCGGGTCGAGATTGGGCGATCGCAACCACGCCATCTGGGTGTACTGTTGTGGCGATCGCTTGCATTACCGCTTCGCTTACCACCTCACAACGCAACGAAGCGCCATAGGGCGGCCCCTGAAGCTGCTGCCATAGGTCGGGAGCTTTACGTTGCCAATCTTCTGTATAGCAGAGGGTTTCCAGAGGAAAACCAGCCATCACTGCTTCCTGGACTAAGTGAGTTCCCTCTAGCAAAAATCGCTGCAATTGTTTGCGATACTTTGCACTGTGAAGCTTACGGATCTGCTTCACCAATGGATTTTGCACACTCGTCAACATAAGCCAAAAATGCGGAACCCGGGACTTGAACCCGGAAGCCTTGCGGCACATGAACCTGAATCATGCGCGTCTACCAATTCCGCCAGTTCCGC
>DATNQK010000010.1:0-2990 GCA_036704065.1 Stenomitos sp. | reverse complement strand
AATTCTCGGCGCGGTGCCACGCGATCGCCCATCAAAATTGTGAAGATCCGATCTGCTTCTGCCGCATCTTCAATATTGATTTGCTTAAAGGTGCGCGTCTCTGGATTCATGGTGGTGTCCCAGAGCTGCTGCGGCATCATTTCGCCCAACCCTTTAAAGCGTTGGATCGTGTAGTTGGCATTGGCCGGAAATTCATGCTCGATGAGATTGGCGAGTTCCCGTTCGTTGTAACAGTAGTAATGAGAACGACCACGCTCTACTTTGTACAGTGGAGGGCAGGCAATGTAGATATATCCATCCTCAATCAACTGACGCTGATAGCGATAGAAGAACGTCAAGATTAAGGTACGAATGTGGGCACCATCCACGTCCGCGTCGGTCATGATCACAATGCGATGGTATCGCAGTTGAGAGGCATCAAATTCCTCGCCCTTAATGCCCATCCCCAAGGCCGTAATGAGCGCCTGAATTTCGCTATTTTTGTAGATCTTGGAGTCGTCCGTTTTTTCGATGTTGAGGATTTTACCCCTCAATGGCAAGATGGCCTGGAATTGGCGATCGCGCCCTTGTTTGGCACTGCCTCCTGCGGAATCCCCTTCCACGATAAAAATCTCAGATTCCTTGGGGTCGCGAGAGCTACAGTCTGCCAGCTTACCCGGTAGGGTAGAGGACTCCAGCACTGACTTGCGCCGCACCAGTTCCCGTGCCCGTCGGGCTGCCTCTGCCGCGTTAAACGCCTGCAAGGCCTTATCTAAAATGAGGTCAAGCACTGCGGGTTGGAATTCGAAATACTCCGTGAGCACCTCGCCCACCAAGGACTCCACAATCCCTCGCACTTCTGGATTGCCCAGCTTCGTTTTGGTTTGGCCCTCAAACTCTGGATCCGGCACCTTCACAGAAATCACAGCCGTCAGCCCTTCGCGGATATGCTCACCCCCGAGGTTGGCCATGTTTTCCTTAATCTTGTTGCGCTTACGACCCACGGAGTTGATCGTTCGCGTTAGGACTGCCTTTAAACCCTCTAAATGGGTTCCCCCATCAATCGTACGGATGTTATTTGCAAACCCAAGTAAATTATCCGTATAGGCATCCGTACACCACTGGAACGCAACTTCTATTTGGATATTGTTACGCTCACCCTCGATATAGATGATCTCTTCATTGAGGGGCGTCTTATCGCGGTTCATGTAGGCAATGTACTCGCGAATCCCACCTTCGTAGTGGTAAACCTCAACCTTCGGCTCGTCTAGCCCCTGGGACGATAGACGACGATCTGCAAAGGCAATCTCAACCCCTGCATTCAGATACGCCAACTCTCGAAACCGTCCCGCGAGAATCTTATAGTCGAACTCTGTGCCCGAGGTAAAAATTTGCACGTCGGGCAAAAAGGTAATTTGGGTTCCGGTTTGCTTACGATCCGAAGCCATTGTCTCCAATTCACCTGTGGGCACGCCGCGCTCGAAACGCTGCGTATACAGTTGGCGATTGCGCCATACTTTTGCTTCTACCCACTCTGACAATGCGTTGACCACAGAGATACCAACCCCGTGCAACCCACCGGATACCTTATAACCACCACCACCAAACTTCCCGCCTGCATGCAGCACGGTCATTACCGTTTCTAAAGCTGACTTACCCGTGCGAGGATGGATATCAGTCGGAATGCCTCGCCCATCGTCCGATACCGTTGCAGAGCCGTCGTCGTTGAGCGACACTTCAATTTTTTTACAGTGCCCTGCCAACGCCTCATCGACTGAGTTGTCTACTACCTCGTACACTAAGTGATGCAACCCTCTGGGGCCAGTTGTCCCGATGTACATCCCAGGACGTTTGCGAACGGCCTCTAAGCCTTCCAAAACTTGAATTTGACTTGCGCCGTAATTGTCGGTATTGGTCATTGAGTAGCAGGCTCCTGTAAGCGGCTTAAAGCCCTTGTGTTGCCGCGAATGGCAAAATCCATAAAAATTTTATCACAAAAGGGTCTTTGGCGGCGGAACCAGTCGCTGATGGGAAAATAAAATGGGGATACTATCCAGTCTAAAACCCTTGGCAGTGAACCCTTGGCCAAACCCTATTGTTTGTGGTGCAATAAGCAGTGCAATCGGGGTTAACAAAACATAATGCAGCCTGCACTCATCGTTATTTGCGGCCCAACCGCAACCGGAAAATCGAACTTGGCCTTGGCGATCGCCGAACGCCTAACGTCGCCCATCTTGAGCGCAGATTCTCGACAAGTGTACCAGGAGTTTGATATTGGCACTGCCAAGCCCACATTGGCCGATCAAGCGAGGGTGCCTCACCACCTCATCGATATTTGCCCCCCGACTAGCGTCCTCACAGTCGCTGAGTATCAGACATTGGCCCAAGATTGCATTGCCAGCTTTCATCAACAAGGCGTCGTGCCGATTTTAGCGGGTGGAACGGGACTCTATGTTCAAGCAGTGGCCCAAGGCTTAGGAATCCCACGCGTACCGGCTCAACCTCAGTTACGGTCTCAACTTGAAGCCATTGCCCCCAAAGAGCGACACCAATGGTTACAACAGGTGGATGCAGCGTCAGCCACCAAAATTCATCCCAACGACCAAGTGCGCACCCTCAGGGCATTGGAAGTGTACTATGCCACAGGTATTCCGCTCTCAGTTCAACAAACGAGCCATCCGCCCCAGTACCCTATTTTGTACATTGGCCTAGACCTTGGAGACTTCGACCAGCAAACCCAACGCATTCACACTCGCACCCTTGCCATGCTCGACCAAGGTTGGCAAGCCGAAGTGGAGTCGCTGATGCAAACCTATGGCCCGGAATTATCGTTGCTCAATACCCTAGGCTATGCCGAACTCTGCGCCTACATCCAAGGCCATTGTTCGCTGGAGGAGGCTATTGAGCAAACGGTGCTGCACACGCGCCAATTTGCCAAACGGCAACGGACTTGGTTTCGTGCCAATGCAGCCATTCAATGGTTCGACGCGAATGATTCTCATCTAATAGAG
>DATNQK010000009.1:0-2245 GCA_036704065.1 Stenomitos sp. | reverse complement strand
ATTCTGTTGCGCGATCGCCGCCCAGCCAAAACTCATAAAATCCATCCCGTTCGCCACGGATGAAGATTTTTACATCTCCAACCTTGACCCGCCGCTCAACCTCAGCGCCAGTACGGCGGGAGCCAACATCAAACCGCCCTCCACTAGCGCGGCCAATCTTCCCAACAGGAGCGCTCACGTTGCTTTGTGCGACCATAGGGACAGGTGCACCACTACCCTGAGAGACGAGCGGCTGACCTGTGGCCTTATCAAAGCCGACTAGTTGCCCCGCTGCTTCGGTTTCTTGCTCCAGAGCAGCCCTGCGCTTGAGGTCAGTAATCCGGTCGTTGTACTGTTGTTGTTGAGCCTGCTTTAGCCTAAAGAGGTCGTCCATGAGTGAAGATATTGCCCGATTGTATTTAGCGCTGCAAGCCCAATATACCGATCGCGCTGAGGAGTTGCGGAAACAGGCTGCACAAGAGGAACGTAAACAGAATTATGATGCGACCATTGTAGGGTTCTCCAAGCAAACAGGACGCCCCCTAGTTGAGGTTCAAGGAGGCGTGGTTGATGCAGTGGCGCTATCCGATGGGTTTAAAGTTGGCGAGGTGGTGAGCTATTTTCTTCCTCGCGGTGCATCGGTGGGGTTTGTGGATAAGCGATCGCCTGGATAGTTTAACTAAACCCCCAACCGCCGCTGAGCAGCAATAAACAACGTGCTAGCCGCCGCCCGTATCGTATCGGGGTCATCGGTCACCCCTTTCAGGCTCAACGTTGCCTGCTCTAAACAATAGCGGTACAACTTAGCCATCTGCTCAATGTATGCTGCTGTGTCGCGTTTTTGCTCATCGCTGAGCAGTGCAGGCCGCTCCGATTTTCGGGGGGTGGGCTGTGCCGTAGGAGCGCTGGGGGCATCCAACAGCACAAGGTTGTATTGGGTCTTCCCGCCCTTTGATTCGCCACGGGGGACTAACTGCACCCGTTGCCCTTTCTTGAGCAGCTGCAACTCTTCAGCGTCTGGGTCAAATGACTGCCAAATTTTATTCTCGCCATCTTTAAATAAGACCGACCGATAGGGGCCGTAATTGCCCTCTTTTTGAGCAGTAATCAGCTCGACTACTGCAACCACGGGCTGTACTAACTTTGGCATCACACACCTCCTAAAAACTTAGGCAACTGCGCTTCAACGACTTTCCCAGAGTGGGGAAGATTATAAGACCGCGCCCTCAATGCCTCCAGTTCTCGCCTGAGTGCCTGAATTTCGGCATTCGCCTTTTGCAACTTTGCCTCGTAGAAGGCTGCAACGCTATCCCCTGGGAGCTGTTGCAATGCTGCTGTAACTGATGGCTTTTGATTGAGCTTTAATCCAACTGTAAATTCAATATTCATGGTTTAGTGGTATTGTTAGCCGCCCAACCTGTACTGGGCGGCATTTTTTAACTAACGATTTAGGTTCTCGTACACAACCCGATAGCCCTGAGACTCAAGGGCTGTGAGGCGCTGGAATGCCTCGCGGAATGGATACTCAATCGGCTTATCGCCTGTCCACAACTTGAGCCCATCCTTGCCTGGTAGAACATAAACGATCATGCGGTCCAGTCCTCCATCTCGACGGGTGTACCTTCACAAATGTCTGAACCCCAGCGGTCGTTGCTTAGGTCATCCAGTGCGGATGATGTGACCATTGCCCAAAACGATTCCTCGATAGGTGAGAAAACCCCACCGACAGTGATATCCTGAAATGCCATAATTGAACCTATTGTTAGAACATCATCGGGATCGTGTCTGCTAGGACAGATCCCGTTTTTCTTTGGACTAGTCAATTGAAGCTACGTGACGACCAACGCGCACATAGGTCGGGTCTTTGCGCGGTGCAATGCCTGCCCCCCGACGTCCCTCTTTGTCTGATAAGGGCTCATATTGTTGCTCGATCTTTGTATCTGACATAATGAACTCCTGTGATTTTTGGATGAGCGATCGCGTCTTTGACAGATGGCGATCGCTCTTTTTTTGGACAACCCCCCCGACAGACAGGCCAGGGGCGTATGGAGCAGTGGTCTAGCTGATAGCGCCTCTTTTGCGAGGGGCAACTTTGGCTGGCGTCTTACGGGCGGTAGTCTTGCGCTTGAGCTTGGCAACGCCAGGTGTAAGCAGGCCAAACGGGGTGAAGGCAGTAAGCGCGGCGGGGGTAATGGATGCGATCGCCACTACTGAAACTGGAACAGAAGGTGCAACCACGGCGGCGGACATCGTGGGAACGATAGCG
>DATNQK010000008.1:0-3733 GCA_036704065.1 Stenomitos sp. | reverse complement strand
AGGCACAACATAGGCATGGCTTTCGGGATCGTAAGCCAACACTTCGCCCGTCTCCAGATGGTAAACCCAGCCATAAATTTTCAAGCGGCCTTGGTAAAGCCTGGAGTGAATCACGGGATAGGTTTTTAAGTTCTCAATTTGGGTGAGGACATTTTCGGCGATCGCAATCTCCAACAATTCCTCGCCCTTCAGATGACTGTAGTTTTCCTGAACAAGCCGCCGCGTCGCTTCTGTATGCTTGAGCCAGTTATAAACCAACGGCATTTCCTCCTGTAGTTCATTCAGCTTCAGGAGTCCCTTAATCGCCCCGCAGTGAGAATGACCGCAGACAATGATTTGCTCAATCCCCAGAGAATGAATGGCATATTCCACCGTCGCCCCTTCGCCCCCATTTGCAGCACCGAAAGGCGGAATAATATTCCCTGCATTGCGCATGATAAACAGCTCACCCACTTCCGCCTGGGTAATTAAATTGGGGACAATCCGCGAGTCAGAGCATGTGATAAACAGCACCCGAGGCTTCTGCCCTTGAGCAAGCTCAATAAACAAATTTTCGTGCGTTGCAAAATAGTTACTCTTAAACTCCCCTAACCCGCGAATGAGTTTTTTCATGGCATTTTTCTCAGATTGCCAAAATTTACAAAGAGGCGACACACTGCATCGAACGTACCTCCATACAATCGGAAATGTAGCAAGACCCGCCAAATCGATTCAAAATCGGTCGAATCGCCTCCACCAAGGGTTTGACTTGATCGGGCATACAAAACGCAATCACATAATCGTTTTCTAAAGAGGTGATGTCAAAGGTGCTCGAAACAGTACCTTTAACACCTTTACCACCCACATTGCGAATAACGGTGTAACTGGATACCCCTTCATGCTCCAAAGCTCTAACAATTTTTTCGAGTTCTACAGAATCTGAAATGACTTCAATGCGCTTAACGAGGTGCATGGTTCAGTTATCCCCAAAGCAGGTTAATAGCGTATAGGTAGAGCGGAATGCCGATGACGATGTTGAATGGAAACGTAACGGCAAGTGCAGTAGAGATATATAAGCTAGGGTTTGCCTCTGGTACCGTCAAACGCATGGCAGCCGGAACTGCAATGTAAGAGGCACTGGCACACAAGACCATAAACAGCAGCGCATTCCCTTGTGACATGCCAATCAACCAGGCCAGCAGTAAACCAATACCAGCATTGACAACTGGAATTAGTATGGCAAAGGAAATCAGGAACGGACCGGATGTCTTTAAATCTTTAATTCTCTTGGCTGCCACTAGGCCCATATCTAATAAGAAGAAGGCCAAGACTCCATAAAACATATCTTGGGTGAAGGGTTTAAGGACAGTCCACCCCCGTTCGCCGGTCAACGCACCAATAATTAAGCTCCCCACCAATAAAAAGACAGAACCGTTTAAAAACGCCTCTTGCAAGACCTCAGACCAAGAAAATTCTTGCTTGTCGCGATCGCGGGTAAACAAGTTCACTAAAATCAACCCGACAATGATTGCGGGAGATTCCATTAACGCCAAAGCCGCCACCATATACCCGTCAGACTCAATGCCCAACTGATCGAGGAACGAGCCTGCCGTAATAAACGTCACCGCGCTAATGGAACCATAGGTTGCAGCGATCGCCGCTGCATTATAAGCATCCAGCTTCAGTTTCAGAATAAAAAAGGTGTAGATAGGCACAGCACAAGCCATCACGATAGCTGCGGAGATCGTCAACACCACATCTTGACCAACGCCGCTTTTAACCAGTTCAACGCCCCCCTTAAAGCCAATCGCCAGCAGCAAATACAACGAGAACAACTTCGGCACAGGTGTGGGCACTTCTAGATCGGACTTTGCCAGAATTGCCGTCATCCCTAAAAAGAAAAATAGGACAGGCGGGTTCAGAAAATTTGAAATGATCAGGTTGAAATCCATACGCTGTCTCAAATGAAGTGAACAATTCAGGCAGCGTCCCTCTGCATTCTTTGCATCAGAGTGCCTGAGACGGACAAAAACAGGCTTGGAACAGGGAATCTCAGTCCATCTGTCGCAATCTGGCAAGCTCCAGCCATCGCGACCGTCTCAGGGGCTTTGCGGCGATCGTCAATAGCTTCTTTGTTCTTGTTGCTGGCATTGTAGGATACTGGCAGACGCAAAGTAAAATAGAGCGTATCGTCTCTAGACTAAGCCCTACAACGATCTCATGCCGACAGGAAAGGCTTGTAGGCAACTGCTCTTGAGAGACGGAACATTGTGTTACAGCCCTTGCCAGAAACACTGCAATGCCAAAACCTGAACCCAATCCCCGAGAGCGCCGCGTTTACCAAGAATTTGGGCAAGCACAAGCGAGGCCAGCCACAGCACGCCCGGATGTACCTCCGGCCCAACAGCAACTCAAAGTCGAAGCATCCCGTAAAGGTCGCAAAGGAAAAACCGTAACGGTCATCAGTGGTTTTCAAAGCTCAGAAGCAACACTGACTAACCTTGCCAAGCAACTCAAAGCACACTGTGGCGCAGGCGGTGCAGTTAAGGAGCAAACCATCGAAGTGCAAGGCGATCACCGCGAGAAAGTCCTGCAATTTCTGATTGGGTTAGGCTACAAAGCCAAACTCAGCGGCGGTTAAACTGTGGTTCCAACTGTACCGTTACGCAGAGAAGCCCGTAGGGGCTTTAGGCGTATGGAGCAAATACACCACCCGATCTTCCGGTTGCCATTCCTCATCCGCCCTTGCCAATCGCAAATAGTCATGGCGAATCACTAAAATGGGCATCAACTTACCCACCTTGGTTAAGGCATAGAGATGCAAACATTGACGCTGAAATTGGTCTAAGTCCTCTTCCAACAACGCTTCACCCACCTTAACCTCCTGAGCGTCAACGTATTGGCTCCACTCCTTAACCGATAACTGTCCAGAGAAAGCTCGCAAGACATCAGGACTGGATAGACGTTCAGAAACAGCATTCAACTGTGCATCCAAAGGCACTTCCGGCAACGCTGCCAGTACCCTAGGGGGATGAAATTCCTCCAGCACCCGCTGTGCCAGCACCGAATTCACGTCTGGGTTGCTGGTTACAGTCAAAAAGGAGCCGATTTGGGCTACACCTGCTTTACTGAGGGCCTCCATGTCCAATGCACTTGCCAATACAACGGGCAAATTTTCAGCTTGGGCTTGGGCATAGTATTCAGGGTTCGCATCAATCATCACGACCGTTTCACCTTGGGCCTGAACTAAACGCGCCACCATCCGCCCCAACGAATTACACCCGACAATCATCGCGCCAGTGGTCTCGGTCGCCTGCACCTTAAGCCAAATTGCTACCCAGCGAGCCGTTAGCCCTTGTAAACACACGGTCAAGATGATGGTCAAAAAGACAAGGGCTTTAACACTATCACCCCCATTAATGCCTGCTTTGGTCAGCGAGATAGAAAAGAGCGAAGCGACTGAAGCAGCCACGATTCCTCGCGGTGCCACCCAAGCCAAAAAAGTCTTCTGCCGCCAAGTTAAATCGCTCGTCCAAGTGCAAGCCCAAATACTAATGGGTCGCACAATCACCATTAACCCTAAGACCGCCAGCAACCCTGGCCATCCAAGACCTAAAATTCCAGCAATAGATAAATCTGCAGAAAGCAGAATAAAAAGTACCGAAACAGCCAACACACTCAGATGATTTTTAAAGCGCCGCAGGAGACGTTCTTCTGGCAATTCAGCGGCTTGCAACACAATTCCCATGGCCAC
>DATNQK010000007.1:0-7045 GCA_036704065.1 Stenomitos sp. | reverse complement strand
AACTGAGGCGTGCACCTGGAATTTCAGGGAAAACCGTCCGAATGTGCTTCTCAAATTCTTGCTGCGAGATGTTGCGCTCGCCGCGAGGCTTGAGTTTGACATAAATATCCGCCGATCCTACTTTCTCCGTTGCCATCACTGTGGCTACGTTTGGATCCTTACGCAAAACCCCTGTTAAGCGCTGAACGGTCGAGTCCGTTGTTTCCATCGTGGTGCCAGGCGGCAACTCCATTTTGACAATGGATAAACTAATGTCACCGTTCTGGAAAAGCCCTACTGGAATGTAGGGCACCAGCATAAAACTGCCCACCAAAAAGGCGATCGCTGCACCCAACGTCAACACACGATGCCGCAAGGCCCACCCTAAAAGACGGCGGTACTGATAGGACAAGCGATCCTGAGATAGCGCTTCTTGGCCGTGGGGCTTATCTTTGAGCAAATAGGCTGCCATCAGCGGCGTCACAGTACGCGCCACCACCAAGGAAAACAACACCGAACCCGCTACAGCAACCCCAAAGGGCCGGAAGAACTGGCCGCTCACACCCGTCATCAGGGCAACTGGCCCAAACACCGCCACAATACTAAAGGTGGTAGCCACCACCGCCAAACCAATTTCGTCGGACGCATCAATGGCCGCATGGTACGCCTTTTTACCCATCGCCTGGTGCCGTTCGATGTTCTCAATTTCCACAATGGCATCGTCCACCAGAATCCCTACCACCAGGGCAAGGGCCAACAGTGTCATGAAGTTCAGGGTGTAGCCAAACCAATGGAACACAATGAACGTGGGAATCATCGACAGGGGCAGGGCAATGGCTGTAATTAACGTCGCACGCCAATCTTTCAGAAACGCCCAAATCGTGATGATGGCGAGCACCGCCCCCAATAAAATTGATTCGATGGTGGCCATGTAAGACTCGCGAATGTAGTCCGCTCTGGCACTAACCACCACTTCAACCTGCACATCTGAGGGAAGGGTCTTCCGTAACTGTGCGATCGCCTGCTCAACCGCTTCTTCAACCCCCACCAAAACCGTTCCAGAACTGCGAAACACCGCAAACACAACGGCAGGCTTACCGTTAATGCGCGCAATACTTCGGGTATCTCCTGCGCCATCGATCACCTCGCCCAAGCTGGAGAGGGGCACAAAACCTCCCTCGGGAAGGGTGATCTGATAGTTTTGGAAGGCTTCTAGGCTTGGAGCGCTGCCTAGGGTCCGTACACTTTGTTCTTGATTGCCAACCTCACCCCGTCCACCAGCAAGGTTAATGTTATAGTCGCGAATTTGATTGTTCACGTCCGTTGCAGTTAGGTTGAGCGCTTGCAAACGGGCCGGATTTAAATTGACACGAATCTCGCGATCTACACCACCGCTGCGTTCTACCTTGGCAACCCCTGGAACGGCCAATACAGCGCGGCTAATGGTGCGGTCTACTAAATCACTGAGTTCTTCGACAGAGCGACTGTTAGACGAAACACTATAGGTAACAACAGGCCCCCCCGAAAAATCCACTTTTTCAATGATGGGGTCGTTGGCATCCTGGGGCAGGTTCTGACGAATTTGGGCCACGGCATTGCGCACATCGTTGGTGGCCTGGTTACTATCAGTGCCCAGGGTAAATGTGACCGCCGTGGTTGTGAGTCCATCGCTAATGGAAGAGTTGATCTGGTCAATATTGCCCAACCCTGCCACTGCATCCTCAACCTTTTTGGTTACTTGCGTTTCCAGTTCGGCAGGGTCGGCCCCCAACTGCGACACAGTAACGGTCACAGTCGGCACGTCAACGTTGGGATTCTCATCAATCCCCAAAGACGGATATGACACCAAACCGCCCAGGGTCAGGATCAAAAACAGCACAATGATCGGAATCGGATTGCGAATCGACCAGGCCGAAATATTGAAGGACATTACAGTGCTGCTCCTGAACGCGCCTACTCTACTACTTTGATCTGATCGCCATCCTTCAAGAATCCGGCCCCAGACACAACCACCCGATCACTGGGATTCAGTCCTTTTTTGACAACGGTATTGTCTTTATACAGGTCGCCCAACTCTACGGTGCGAGCCTGAACGGTGTTATTCGCGGCCACAACATAAACGGTCATCTGGCCGTCGGGCTGTGGCACCACGGCACCACTAGGAACCGTTAAGGCTTGGGTAGAACCGTAGGCAATAGCAGCCCGCAAAAACATGCCGGGTTTTAACAGTGCATTGGTAGGTAGACCAATTTTGACCAGCGCCTGCCGAGTTTTAGCATCGACGACCGGATCAATTTCACGCACCGTCCCTGCCACACGAATCCGGCGATCCGAGTCTGAGGTCACAGTGGCGATCGCACCGACCTGCACTTTAGACAAAAGTGTTTCTGGCACTTTTGCCTGCAATTCAAGGGCTTCGTTTTGGATAATCGAGAACAAGGGGGTATTACTGGTTAAATCACCCACATTGGCATTTTTCTTGGCAATCACCCCGCTGGCAGGCGCTAGTACTAGGGAAGCCTGTTGGAGTTGTGTTTCTAGCTCTCGCTGCCGCGCAATGGCAGATTGTTGGTTGGCCCGTGCCTGAGTCACCCCAGCCCGTGCATTATTCACCGCCGCTTTAGATTGCGCCAGTTGTGCGGCTGCGTTGCGCAATCCCGCTTGGGCGCTTTGAATATCGGTCTGCGCCACCCGCAATGCTGCTTGGGCACTAATGGCGGCGGTATTGCGAGACTCTAATTCTTGGGTACTGATGGCGCCTTGTTTGGCCAAGCTGAGATAGCGCTGTCGATTGCTTTCCGCTTCATTAAAGTTGGCCTGCTGCTGAGCAATTTGCGCCTGCTTTTGGGCCACCGCTGCCTGGGCCGAAGCAAGCTGCGCCCCACTGCCCTCCGCCTGTGCTTGGGCCGAACTCAACTGGGTTTGGGCTGCGGCCAACTGCGCTTGGCTAGAGGCAACCTGAGCCCTGGCTTGGTTTAGTTGTTCTTGCTGTACGGAATTGTCTAAGACGGCGATCGCCTCCCCTTGGCGCACAGACTGACCTTCTTCTACCGCAATGGATTTGATTTGGACACCGGGTGCCTTCGGCATAACCGACACCCAATTGCGAGCCTCAACACTGCCTTGCACAGGAATAGTCTGCGCCACTGAACGCCATGCGACAGTGGAAACACGCACACTCTGACGACTGCCTTGGTTGCTAGATTGCATTCCTGGGGCTGCCCCCTTTTCTTTGGCAGGGCGGGCCATGAGTGCCGTCACCCCCAAGGCGATCGCCACCCCTAAACACAACCCCAAAATCAGGCCACGTCCTCCAGAAAGCCACGCGCTCGATTCACCCCTTTCTTCGCGATGACTGGGGTCGTGGGCAGCATCCTCCATTAGGGCATCGCTTAAAGGCTGTTCAGGAGAAGAATTAGATTGCATGACGACAACGGCAAGATTAAGAAAAACCCACTATCTACTTTGGACTAAAACCCGATAGCCAAAGTTTCTAACAATTACATCTAGAACCCACTAGAACTTTGAACTAAAGATCCGCTTTGGCACTAACCCACACCGCAGGTCATACAAAACCCTGGTTTAACAGTCTTGAGTGAACCCCATAACACCTTGCAGGAGATAAACTCTAACGCAATTGAATACAGTCGCCCTCTGCTAATGAGGAGAAACACCTGAAACGCGAGGGGCAACAGAGCGTCCTTTAGTTCATCAGAAGGTTTGGCAAAAACCCGACTTGTATTTCAAGTCCTTGAAAATCGACCGTCATCATAGGGTCATGTCGTCCCAGCAACAACAAGCAGCGGGTATAACCTGATGCAGAATATTGCTTTTGACGACAATGCAAAGCGATATCGCTCACCAGCTTTGCAGAAATTGAAACGGAGCAAATCTTAGCGAACTAATGCTCTACCAATCTTGATACTGATCAACCAGCGTAAAGTAGCAGCCGAAGGCACAAGCAATGACCCAAAAGCTGAGAAGCTGGAAAATGATCGATTCCCACATAAGTCGGCACTACATTTGTGAACTTATGTACACCATAATAGTGCATTCTTAACATTTTTTCTTAATTAAATGCGTTAAGAAGCTGCTATGAGCTGTCAATTGGGCTTGCAATATCGGCGTTAACTCCCAAAAATAAGGGCCTATAATTTCAAACCCTAAATTCAGCTTATAGTGTCGGCCTTCTCTCATATTGCAATTGCGTAATCTTCTGCTCAATAGGCAGTCGATTAACGGCCTAGGGCGTGCATTGCGTTAATGGCATCCGCACACTGTTGCGTAACTTGGGTCAAAGTTTCGCGATCGCTACTCTGGGGTGCAGGAATCGGTTCACCAATCCGCACCGTTACAGGGGTGCGCTTCGGCAAATAGCGACCCTTCTCTACAATTTGCTGCGTCCCCCAAAGACAGACAGGCAGCAACGTTGCTTGTGCTTTGTAAGCAATTAACGCAGCACCCGGTTTGGGGTCACTGACCCGTCCATCGGGCGTGCGTGTCCCTTGTAAAAAAATCCCTGCTGCCCATCCTTGTTCCAAATAAGCCAAAGCAGCACGAATCGCACTGCGATCAGCAGAGCCACGATTCACGGGGTAGGCACCATACCAGCGAATCAGCGTAGACAAAACTGGAACGGCAAACAACTCCTGCTTAGCCATATAAGCCACAGGGCGACGCACACAGTTCGAGACGAGGGGAGGGTCGAAATCGCTGGCATGATTGCTGACCACCACCAGCGGGCCCTTATGGGGAACATTTTCAGCGCCATAGATTCGGCCCTGAAAGTAGAGGTGCAGCATAGGACTCACCACCGACCACTTAAATAAGTGATAGAGTGCCAAACTGCGCAAAGGCTCACGGTCTTGGGTCATAGGTTGGTCTGAACAGCAGGTTTAAGTTGGCAGCGATCGCGCAAGCAAGCAATCAGTGACCCGATCAAACGGCCAAGTCGGCTAGGGTTCCTTTGTTGAGCAGCTGCACGCTAGGGCATGTGCGTTTGACTAAGCCCGTTAACACTTTACCTGGGCCAACTTCTACCACAGTTTCAATGCCCATCTGGGTAAAGGTGAGTCCAATCTCGCGCCATCGGACTGGCCCCGTCATTTGCTTCATCAAGCGCTCTTTCAGCACAGACGCCTCGCAAGAGGGGGTTGGGTCAACGTTGGCAATCACCGGAAACTGGGCTGGCTGAAACTCAACCGACTCTAGCACTTCGTTAAACTCTAGGGCAGCAGGCACCATTAAGGGAGAATGAAACGCACCGCTGACTTTTAAAGGAACAGCCCGTTTCACTTTAATTTGGGCCAACACCGCATCAACGGCAGCGGGACTGCCAGAAATCACCACCTGATCGGCATGGTTGTCGTTGGCCAGGACGACATCAGCAGTGTCATGCACCGCTGCTTCTAAGGCCTCTCGATCAAAGCCCATCAGCGCGACCATTTTGCCGCCAGACGCTTGTTCCATCAACTCTGCTCGATATTGCACAAGCCGCAATCCAGCTTCAAAGGTAAAGACGCCTGCAGCATAGAGGGCGGCATATTCACCTAAACTATGGCCAGCCAAAACATCAGGACGTTGACCCTGTGCCCGTAACAAATCAGCGATCACTGCCGAAATGGTATACAAGCAAGGTTGCGTATAGAGGGTTCGCGATAGGGTTTCCAGATCTGCCGCACAGCGTTCAGGAACAGACCAGCCTAAAATGGCTTCTGCCTGCCGATACCGTTCTTGGGCGATGGCCGTATCCAGCAAATCAACCCCCATCCCGACAGCTTGCGAGCCTTGCCCCGGAAATACCCATGCAGTTTTGGTCATTGGTCTAGTTCAATAAATGTAATGTTGCGAATGGATCTCTCCTTTCAGTGTCGCATTGAACGGTATCTCGGAATACACGAGCGACTGTCCCTGGCCCCTTCTTGTCTGATCTGTCATGCCTAAAAAACCCTATTGGGATATTCCTATCGTTGAGTGCGGCGAACCGCTGGTTTCAATTCCCTCATCGATTTTGTGTGCCAATCCCCATCCCTATGCAGCCCTCGGCGCACCCTACGGCTCGCGATCGCCGTTCTGTCTACGCCAAACCGTTGTAACAGCCTTGCTTCAGGCCCAAGCGTTGTTGCAAACACTACAACCCCAGTGGCAAATCTTCGTGTTTGACGCCTATCGTCCTATTGCAGTGCAGCAATTCATGGTGGATTACACCTTTAGCACAGCCCTAGAAGCACGCGGCTTGGTAGACCCCGATGCCTCCACCCTTGCCACCCTCTGGGAAGAGGTCTACCAACTCTGGGCACTCCCTACCTCAGACCCAGCAACACCGCCGCCCCATAGTACAGGGGCTGCCCTGGATATTACGGTGTTTGACCGCGAGACTCAATCTGAAGTGTGCATGGGGTCGCCCATTGATGAACTGTCTGAACGTTCGCACCCTGATTATTTTGGCAAACTAGCCAGTCAAGCCAACCTCACAGAAGCGGAGCACGCTGCCGCTACGCAAGCCCACACCTATCGGCAACGCCTGGCCCAATGCATGATCCAAGCAGGATTCCAACGCCATCCTGGCGAATGGTGGCATTTTAGTCTTGGCGATCAGTTATGGGCTTGGCTGGGGCAACAACAAGCGCCCCATCAACCTTGGGTTGCACGTTACGGTCGCGTTGAACCCTAGCCCCCTCACAAGCTAGAGACGATTAATCGACCCAGAAGGCGGCGTCCATTGCAAACGACCAAGGGGGGATTGGACAAATAATTCGGGCGCGGGGCGGGCATCACCTTCTACCCACTTTTCCTTTTGCAACGCATAAAAACCCAGCAATTCGCCTGGAGAAGGATCGGGACAGAGAGCAAAAAATTCACGAATCTCAGCACTGCGCGCTCGGCCTTCAGGCCCACATTCCAAGCTTTCTACCCAACGGTAAGAGAGACAAGCACCCTCTCGGTGCAGTTTGGCAATGGCCTGCTCTAGCGTCACTTGCTTGACTTCCGCAAAGATAGAAGCCAACATCACCACCTGCTTAGACGACATACGATTTAAATCCAAAGTCCAACAGGGAATGACCGA
>DATNQK010000006.1:0-1560 GCA_036704065.1 Stenomitos sp. | reverse complement strand
AAGCCTCCCCTCACAACCTTCAAAATTTTAAGTTTTGTAAAAAATGTTTCCTTCAGTCGTTCTCGTTGACAGAAGCATATAGAGGGTCTTTTAAGGATCAGTAATATGCCATACTTCACTTCTCGTTTAGATTTGCCACGTCAAGCCTCCCCTCACAACCTTCAAAATTTTAAGTTTTGTAAAAAATGTTTCCTTCAGTCGTTCTCGTTGACAGAAGCATATAGAGGATCTTTTAAGGATCAGTGAGATGTCATACTTCACTTCTCGTTTAGATTTGCCACTTTATTCTCTGCATTCACCCTGCAAAGGGATTGTCTTAGCTCACAACAATCTGTTCACCTAGTCCCTTAGCGAAAATGCTACTCGATATTGGACATATCACTGCCGATCCTGGCATCCAGCCAAGATCAAGATTAATCCCCAATGTTGTCACACATTTCAGGGAAATCCTGAATTCAGGAGCCGTCTTAGACCCTGTATCCGTCTTTAACGATGGCAACACGTTGTGGTTATCTGATGGCTATCACAGGCTAGAAGCAACGAGACAAGCTGGCTTCCGCACAATTAATGCAAAAATTTTTGAAGGGACTAAACGAGACGCAATTCTCTTCGCAATTGAACGGAATGCTAATCATGGTTCTCGACTTACTTTAGCCGAAAGAAAGACTGCTGCTACTATGCTCATTCTTGATCACGAGTGGCAAACCTGGAGTAGCCGTAAAATTGGACGGTGGTGCGGACTCGATCACAAAACCGTCGAAAAAATCAAAGATTCCCAAATATTACAAACTGTATCTGGGGAAATTCCCCAGATACAAAACTTCACAGAGTTAGTCTCGAATTCATCTGGAATCCGCAAAGCAATACGACAAGGCAAAATTTACGAAATTGATACGAGCAATATTGGTCGTCGTTCGCAGCATTCCAACAACTCTTATCCATTTTCCATCAGCAATCGAAGCCCACGAGGTGCTCCTTCTCTAGCAAAGATCCCTCCATCAACGGCCTTTCAACTTTGCCAAGATCCTAACGTTATTCCAATTAGGGCTGAAGAACTACCCACCTTCTCGCTGTTAGAGGTTGCCGTTGAGGAACAACCCTTAAAGGGTGATTTGTCCCAACACCACTTAACAGTCGTCAGTTCTGGCCCTGTCTATGCCGTGCCTTTAATCTTCAAACAAATGCAAACTCATCCTGAGTTCGCTGAAATTGTTCTACAACAGGCCCAACAGCTTGCTAGCGGAGCAGATTGCAGTTTGATTTCCTGACCTCCCACTCTACGGACATCGCAAATTTCTGCTCTCTCAGAACGGGCGATCCTCCCCTGTAATTAAATCTGCGATCGCACCATTTTCCAAGGCACTGTAAGCGAGATCTAAACCCACATGCAGCAAGCGCAATTCCGCTGCAAGTTCTTGCGCCTCTAATTCCTCCACCTGCTCCAATAGCGTTATTGAAGAAAACAAATAGTTTGCAATCACCGATAAATGTCCTTTGATGATTGGGTGAGTCATCACTTCAGCAACCTTAAAACCATTGATAGCTTTTGGCTACCTGACT
>DATNQK010000005.1:0-15024 GCA_036704065.1 Stenomitos sp. | reverse complement strand
CCCTCAGCCGCAGGTGGCCATTTCGGGAAACGTCATCGCTGCTCCCGCTGCCCCTGCGTCGGTACAGTGGATGCTCCAACATCAGTCTTTGCCGTTGGCAGCCCTGCTCAAAAAGATGAACCGCTATAGCAATAACCCAATGGCGGATATGATTGCTGCGACGGTTGGCGGTGCTCAGGTCGTAGCCCAAAAGGCGATCGCCGAAACGGGTGTACCTGCCGCCGAAATTCAGTTGGTGAATGGCTCTGGACTAGCCCCTGAAAATCGCATGTCACCGCGGGCTGTCTGTGCCCTATTTTTAGCCATCGAAAGACTGGTGAAGCCCCAAGGACTAACCATTGCCGATATTTTCAGCGTCATTGGTCAAGATGAGAGCGTCTTAGACCGCCGCCCCCTTCCAAAGCAAGCCGTACTGAAATCAGGAACCTTAGATACCGTCAGTACCCTCGCAGGGGCGTTACCCACCCAAAAAGCGGGCGCGATTTGGTTTGTCCTAATGAATAATGAGGGGAGTGTAGAGTCCTTCCGAAATCTTCAAGAAAGATTCCTCAGCACCGTCCAACAAACGTTTGGTGGCGTCTCTACTGCACCCATTCCAACCTTAGAGCCCTCAAGCAGCGCTGACGCCCCCCTCGATTACACTCAGCAATGGTCGCCTCTCTGACAGGATGCCAAAATCTTGACTACTGAACCCCTGTAGGTACAACGCCTTCTTCGCCTAGATTTTCGCGGATTTGCAAGCCCGTTTCTACCAATCGTTTGGGAATCGTCACTGGCGAAGCCAAGGTCAGAATATAAACGGCACCTTGCGTAATGTTGGTGAATGCTGGCGGGATTTTCGGCACGGGTTGCGTTAGCCCGTACCCCAGCGAAAGTGCAAGATCAGCAACATCGAATATACCGAGATTATTGCGGCGCTGGCCTGTGTAGTCGACAATCAGTCGATTGGTAAAGGTCGTTGAATTTCTTAAAGCATCAAGGGTTTGATTCAAACGCCCCGCACTCGGCACCACTGGATTGGCAATATCTTCCGGTTTATGCTGGGCAGGCACCAAGGTTCCCAAAGCATTAATGGGAATTACGCGACCACCCACGACCACTGAAGTCACCTCAATGAGATCTCCGCCTTTCATGGATTTCAGTTGAGCGCTGACCAAGGACTTGGCAGGGGCCACAATTTGTCCCTCGCTATCAACGATGGGCTGGAGCAGCGGCAATGTAATCGGGACATTATGCCGACGCTTTGGATCGAGAATCAGTTCGGCGGGAAACGACACAATAATCGCTGACGATTTAGGAATGGTTACCACTTCGTCTGGGCCTGCTGTAGGGCCTGACAATTGGCCTGCAGCAGATTCTCCTGAGGCACCTGTATCCGTTGTGTCCTGAGTATCTGTATCCGTGTCACTCTCCGCTGGCTCAGCGTCAGCCGGTGCAGCCTTAGCTGGCTTCGTCGTAGGCGACTGTCCTATCACGACAGGAACGTTATGCAGCTTGCCTGCAGCATTAAGGTGGGGCAAAACTTGCGATTTAGGGGCTGTTGCGGCTTCAGAACGGGGGGTTAACGGTCCCCACCCTCCTGCCAGAACCAGCAAAGGCGTCACAACGCTCAGGCCATAGAGCAGCGGAGGACACTTTACGAAAGCTAGCAGACCCATGGACTTACCTCAATTCTAAATATGAAGTTTTGGTATTTGGAAAGGCGAAGTTTGGCATAAGAAATTTGTTATCAAGCAATATTAAAGAGTGCAAGAACATCCAAGATACGATAGCAGCCCTCTCTATTAACGATGGGACCCGTGCAATCTATTCCGGAACTTAAAATAACTCTACGCCCTCAACGTGAGGCAGCCCATGCTGATGGCTCGATTCGCCGCAGGTGCGCGGGGTCGGGAAAATTTTGCCAGGGTTTGCCAGTTCTTTAGGATTCCATGCCAGTCGCACCCACTGCATGGTTTCTAAGTCAGCTTCAGAAAACATATCTGGCATATAGCAACGCTTATCGGCACCAATGCCATGTTCGCCCGAAATACTTCCTCCCGCTTGAACACAACGCTTTAATATTTCGCCGCCTAAGCGCTCTACCTGCTCAAACGCCCCTGGCACCGACTCATCGTACAAAATCAGCGGATGCAAATTTCCATCTCCAGCATGGAAGACATTGGCGATGCGATAGCCAAACGCAACACTGAGCGCCTCAATTTCTTTCAGCACAGAAACAAGCTGCGTGCGTGGAATAACGCCATCTTGAACAAAGTAATTCGGGCTCATTTTACCGGCAGCGGCAAAGGCCGCTTTTCTGCCTTTCCATAACCGCAACCGCGCCTCTGCATCTTGCGCTACTGTCACAGTGCGCGCACCATTGGCTTGGCAAAGGGCCTGAACGCGATCGCTACTTGCCAGCACTTCAACCGCAAGGCCATCTAACTCAATAAGTAAAACGGCACCTGCATCTCGGGGATAGCATTGGGTAGCCACCACATCCTCTACGGCATTGATACTGAGGTTGTCCATGATTTCCATGCCAGCCGGAATAATGCCAGCAGCAATAATATCGGCAACAGTTGCCGCCGCCGCTTCGATATCTGTGAAATCTGCCAGCAGCACTTCTACCGCCTCAGGCATTTTTGTCATTTTGAGGGTGATTTCTGTCGCTATTCCTAAGGTGCCCTCAGAGCCGACAAACAAGCCAGTTAAGTCATACCCCGGTTGTTCAGGAATTTTGCTGCCCACCTCAATGGGGGTTCCGTCGGGCAATACAATTTTCATGCCCAGCACATGGTTGGTTGTTACCCCATACTTGAGGCAGTGAACCCCCCCTGAGTTTTCGGCAATGTTGCCCCCAATGGAACAAATAATTTGGCTAGAGGGATCGGGTGCATAGTAAAAGCCTGCTTCGCTGATGGCCTGAGTTACCCAGGCATTGATAACGCCAGGCTGTACCGTCACGCGTTGGTTTTCAAAATCAACCTCTAAAATACGGTTCATGCGGGTGGTGACAATGAGCAAGCAGTCTTCTGTGGGCATTGCGCCGCCAGAAAGTCCTGTCCCCGAGCCGCGTGCCACGAATGGAATATCAAAGCGGTTGCACAGTTTCACAATGGCCGAAACCGCTTCAGCCGTTTGGGGCAACACAACAAGACCAGGCAGTTGCCGGTAGCTCGCCAAGCCGTCACATTCGTATACTGCGCGCTCTTCGCGACTCGCAATCACCCCATCGCGCCCCACAATCGCCTCCAGCTGTGAGATAATCGGTTGCCAATTCCGAACAGGCGACACAGCAATCATCAGTCCAGACCTTACCCTATGGTTACAAACTGCTCCGTTCTTTCTCATGATAAGGGTAAGGCAGTGTCGCTCTGATAAAGAAGGGATGGCAGTGTTGTGATGGCACTTTATCCGCTTTGCGAACGTCTATTGCCATTTTTATGCTTCTCTGTTGGCCCATTCGCATCGATTGACCCATTTGCAATTTAAGGGTAAGCCTGTGGTAAGCCTGTCCTGGGATGAGATTAAGCAACTGGCTTGGCAGGAACTCAGCCAGCCTAAGTATGGAATTTATCTGGACGGTTGTCTGGTTGGCATTAAGGCCGCAGACGTGCCATCCGAAGCCGCTTCAGTCAATTACGATCAATGCTTTGTACGCGACTTTGTTCCCGTCGCGCTGCTGTACTTAATTAACAATCGGAGCTTTCCCTCTCCTGACGGTTGTTCAAGTTCTGGTTGCCAGATGGTGGGCAATTTTTTAGCAACCCTACTATCGCTGCAACTCACACCGCAAAATACCAGGGAGACAGAGCGGCCCCACGGGATGATGCCCGCCAGCTTCAAGATAGAAGACAACCGCATCAAGCCTGACTATGGCGAACGGGCGATCGCCCGAGTCACACCCGTCGACTCCTGCCTATGGTGGCTCATTTTACTGCGTGCCTACTACCGCGCTTGCAGCCATCATCCCAGCCAACTGCATCCCGATCTTTTCGACGGTGATCAACCTCAGCCCAAGTTACGCCGTGCCATCCGCTTGATTCTAAGCCTGTATCTTTCGCACCGCTTCGATAACGAACCAATGATTCTGGTGCCCGATGGCGCTGGCATGATGGATCGACGCATGGGAATGAATGGCTACCCGCTCGAAATTCAAGCGCTTTTCTACGCTGGTTTGCAAGCAGCCTGCGAATTCCTGCGCCCCAATGAACCTCACTATCGCCTCATTCGTCGGCGTTTACAGCGCTTACACCGTCAAATCAACGAAGACTATTGGCTCAATGCCCATCGCTTACGTATCCTCTACCAAGCCCAGAGCGAACAGTATGGCGAAGAATGTCCTCCGGCGATCGCCTCTGATGCAGATGCCAAAGAACGGTTTTTTAATAAATACAATCTCTACCCTGAATCAATTCCCTTTGAGCGTCTTATCCGTTGGCTGCCTGAACAGGCCGGGTATTTGGTGGGCAACCTAGGTCCATCTCACCTCGACTGCCGCTTCATTGCCATTGGCAATTTGATGGCCGTTTTAGGAAACCTCCTGCCTGCCGATCACGCTTGGAGCCTTATGAACCTGATTTACCTGCGGCGCGACGACCTCTTGGGCGATATGCCGATGAAGGTGTGTTACCCCGCCATTGAAGGGCTGGAATGGCAAATTGTCACGGGCTGTGATCCCAAAAATAAACCTTGGTCTTACCACAACGGTGGAAGCTGGCCCATGCTGACCTGGATGTTAGCAGCCGCAGCCCTTTGTGTTCCCCACCAGAGTTTAGTGAATCAGCTTCGCAACGACATTATTAAAGTCGGCAACCGCTTAATTGAGGATCGATGGCCCGAATATTATGACGGCAGTAACGGTGGTTTGATTGGTCGCGCTGCCCGTCGGTACCAGACTTGGAGTATTGCAGGGGTGTTGTTGGCACAGGAGTTACTCGACCAACCTCAATTCATAGACTTAATTTATTTTGGAGCACCCCAACCGTGAAACGACATCGATGGTCAGGGGTGAAATACCCATTAGCAGTGGCGATCGCCGGAACGCTCCTAGGAGGAATAGCGCCATCCACAACCTCTAGCACCCCTCCACCCTTGAGGCCTCCAGAGATAACGCAAGCCCAGCCGGATGTTTCGCTACTAGCCGATATTCAACGCTGCATCCAAAAAGCCGTGGCACAGGCAGCACAGAAACAGCCTCGTGCCGTTGCCAACCTGCAACAGATCTCTACACAATGCACCTTCAGCGTGGTGATGCTCAACCCTGATGGAAGCGTGCGCCCTGATGCAAGCGATCGCATGACAGCCTTGCTTCAAGCCACAGGCATCAAAGTGCCGCGTCCCCAAGCCACAGGCGAAGCCATCGTCCCATTGCAGTTGCAGCCGCAGGTCTCCTTGTTCACGGTGCCCGTCGTTCTCAATGGGGTGCCTCTCCAGTTCATCCTAGACACGGGTGCATCCAATACAATTGTGGATCGCTCGGTTGCACAACAGTTAAAGCTACAGGGCGCCTCCGTTCCCTCCGAATTCTTAGGATATTTAGCAGTAGGTCAACCCACCGCCGCTTCCCAGATCAACATCTACCCACTGGCATCCTTGCAAGTGGGGAAAGCGAAAGTGACTCAGCTCAATGGCATTGGCCTATCCACTTCAGGTTTACCGCTGAAATCTGCGGGCATTCTAGGACTCGACTTCTTAAGCCGATTCGACATCCTCCTCAACCCTGCTACGCGTCAGTTGCAATTACGGCCAGCAACCCAGCCCGTTTTGTCCGATATCCAACTCCAAGGCAAATTTGGCATCATGGTCATTCCCAATGTGTTCATTCAAGGGAAAGGCCCTTTTCGCTTTTTGGTGGACACTGGTGCCGCGATCACATCCCTATCGGTTGACTTAGCCCAGCGCCTTGACCTTAAGGTCTCCAAGGAAACGATTCGTGTTGCAGGACTCAATGGCGAAACCTTAGCCCATCGGGCACGCTTAGCAGGATTAAACTTGTCCTCACGTCCCATTGCCCCTTTATCGGCTATGGTACTCAACAGTAAGGTATTCCAGACCTTAGGTGTAGATGGTGTCCTCGGCCAGGATATCCTCAATCGCTATGTTCAGCACTGGCGATTCGGGCCACCCGGAGCCCTTGGCAACCCTGATACGGGCAGCCTCAGACTCACCCCTTTACCTCAATAACAACTTGCCCTGCCACCGCTGAACCTCAGTTGCAGGCTATGCAATTTGCATCTGGGTCGAGGAGAGGTCATCGCCTGGAGGGGCCGATACCAGTTTGTAGCCGCACAGTTGCTGCAACCGCTGTCCCATGTACGCAAGGGGAGAAGTGGGTAGCTTGCTAAACAGAGCATGTTCGTTGTCGTACAGCAGATAGCGACCATTCATGGGCACCGTTAGACATACTTCTTTCTGCTGCCATAGCATTTTGACTTCAAGCTGCGAAATTTCGCCTAGGGCATCCCAAACGCACGGATGGTCAATCAACACCCGAAACACTGCATCGACAGCGAGAGGATTAGCCAAATAGGAGGCAGTCTGAACCCGTTTTAAGAGCTTACGGTAGGTGCCCACAGGACGATGACGCAACTGGGCGATCGCCGTTGCAAAATAGCGCTCTAGTTTCAGAACTGACTGCTGGGGGGTTGTACTCAACCATTGCTCAAACTGTTGAAAGCCCTGCCGGATGGCAGACTGAGCCTCGTGAGCCGTTGCATTAACGCCCAGCCAAGCCGATGGTTCCATACTCCGACCTGGAGCGAGGGTGGAACCGCTGACCTCAGACGGGTCAATCCCAACTTGCAGATGGCCCCCAAGTTTGCGATGGGGCCCAAGCAACTGACGAAAGGCCAAATTTTGACCCATCTGTTGGTACTGCTGCAAAGGATTGCGATTCACAAGTGCCTTTGCACCATTGATATAGCCATAGCCAGTCTTACAAAGAATCGTCTGAGTCACTGCACCCATGGAGCGATCACCATCGAGTTCGGCATAAAGGGTTTGCAGCCCCAACTCAGCATGCAGACAGTGGGGGTAATAAAACACCTGTTGACGCTGGGCATCAGCCAACTCAAGGGTAAAGCAAAGACAAGGCTCGCTCGCAGACGACACAATCGGGCTGAGCCGTAGCTGCACAATTCGCGTCACGGCCACGCCATTCCACCAGCGTTGGCTGAGATCAGCACAATCGCCCATTAAGCGCACAAGCGCCTCTTGTAATGCTGCGACCCAGTCGCCGCACAGTTGAGCCAACCAGCGTGCCAACACTGGAAACCGCAAATAAAACTGATGGTAGATCCGCGCCTGCATGCGCGGGTCAGCCGCTGCGAGGTTAGCCTGATGCAGATGCTCATCGGCTTCTAAGGCACTAGCCACCATCGGTTGCACACGCTGCCAGAACCACTGTTGAGCCGTTTCGACAATAGCAGTATCAACCGCAATGGGGCTTAAGCGATGGGGGGGAAAGGAGGCCAAACGTGACACCTCACTCAAGCGGGTTGCAATGAAGCGCAAAAAGGGCGCGCAACCCCGCTGTGCCGACTCGCCTGCCTGTGCCCCTACAACCGCTTCAGCGGGATATAACACTGTGGCGATCGCCTGTTCATAGCTGTGGAGCCAAGCCGCATGTACCGTCTGGAACACCTCCAGTTGGGGAGTGGTGAGGCTCTTGAGATTGAGGCCGTACCAACGGT
Source organism: Stenomitos sp. (assembly GCA_036704065.1). GTDB lineage: Bacteria > Cyanobacteriota > Cyanobacteriia > Thermosynechococcales > Thermosynechococcaceae > JAAURS01. The sequence continues at coordinate 7,345 of DATNQK010000005.1, read as the reverse complement.
AATGACGCAGTGCTCGCTTCACAGCTTGGCGTTTAACTCGATAGAACATCTGTGTCTTTGGGGATCGGCCCTCGTTCGGAAAAAGCCGCTCCAATTCTTGATTGATAACCTGAATTTCTGTTTGACCTAACGGCACCGGCAATAACGCTGTACTGACATGCCCCTCAATCCCCTTCTCAACTGATGTCGCATCAGTTAATCGTTTCAGAATGTATAGACGCTCAGCTAAATTGCTGGCTCGATAGGCTAACTGGGTTAAATCGAATTGATCAAACATCGTCCTTCACCCGCCAAGACCGAATCACAAGAGTTACCGCGCAAATGGACAATAGCCTGCCCCAAGGTGTCCTGCTAACAAACGCCGAACTGTAAACGGAGCAATAGACAAAGGGGAAACAGACACGTTCTTTAAGCGACACTTGTACTGTCCCAGAGTTAGCAGGAAGCGTCGATAGGGAAAACATCAGGTTTTGTGGCATTACGGCAACCAAAACATCAGGAAAGATTCGGTGTGGCAATCTCAGGTTGCATTTTGTCGAACGTTAGTGAGTTTCCAGTGCAGATTTCATTACGAAATCTAAAGCCTTTCTGTAATTCCTCCCCTGTATTCAGCGCTTGCCAGACGAGATTTCTAAGATAGAGAAAGAAGCCGTAACGCTCTACACTGCAGCTTGCCTATTTGGGAAGCTACCTTAGCCGAGAGGAGAGAGGGATTCATGACTCAAGTAGATGTAGCTCCCTTGGAACTGTCATACGACTATGCCCTTGACCGAGACTGTACAACCCTTTCTCGGCATGTCCTACAGCAACTCCAAAGCTTTGGCCCCGAAGCCCAAGACCTAAGCGCTTTAATGAGCCGCATTGCCTTGGCCGCCAAGCTCATTGCCCGTCGCTTAAGCCGAGCGGGATTGGTGGAGGGGGCCTTAGGGTTCACCGGAGACATCAATGTTCAGGGTGAGGCTGTCAAAAAGATGGATTTGTATGCCAATGAAGTCTTTATTGCGGTCTTTAAACAAAGTGGACTCGTCTGCCGATTGGCTTCCGAAGAAATGGAGAAGCCTTACTACATTCCCGAAAACTGTCCCATCGGTCGCTATACATTGCTTTACGATCCCATTGATGGGTCTTCAAACGTTGACATTAACCTCAATGTCGGATCTATCTTTTCGATTCGGCAACAAGTGGGAGATGATCCCCAACAAACAGCAACCGATCTCCTCCAAGATGGACATCAACAGTTGGCAGCGGGTTATGTCCTCTATGGCCCCAGTACGATGCTGGTATACTCAATCGGCAATGGCGTCCATGCCTTTACCCTTGACCCCAGCCTAGGCGAATTCATTCTCTCGGCTGAAAATATTCGCATCCCTACTCACGGTGCCATTTACAGTGTCAATGAAGGCAACTTTTGGCAATGGAGTGAAGCAATTCGTGACTTTACCCGTTATGTGCATCGACACGAGGGTTATACTGCTCGCTATAGCGGTGCCCTAGTCGGGGACATCCACCGAATTTTGTTCCAAGGGGGCGTGTTTTTATACCCTGGCACGCTAAAGAATCCAGAAGGCAAACTCAGATTGCTGTATGAGTCTGCTCCCCTCGCGTTTTTAATTGAGCAGGCAGGGGGATCAGCTAGTACAGGGCTACAACCACTTCTGAGTGTTGTACCGAGCCATTTACACCAGCGCACCCCCATGATTATTGGCAGCAAAGATGATGTGGCCTTGGTTGAATCTTTCATCCAAGAGCAAGATCGCTTAGTTCAAGATAGGGAGCAACTGAACGCTTGAAAGTTTTGGTGCAACAAACCACACATTGCACACAACAACCATGATTCTCTTTACCACGAGGAAGCATACTCATGACCGCGACCGTTAACCACATTCTGGAAATTAAAGACTTTGGTCAAAGTATCTGGATGGATAATTTGAGCCGAGATCTGATTAAATCCGGTGCTCTCAAGGACAGTATTGAAACCCAAGGGATTCGGGGGATCACGTCCAATCCAGCCATTTTTGAAAAGGCGATCGCCGGTAACGCGATCTACGATGCCGATATTGAAGCAGGCATTCGCGAGCACAAGTCGGTTCTTGATATTTACGAATCGCTCACCTTCGACGATATTCGGGATGCTTGCGATATTTTCCGGCCTGTATACGACCAAACCAAGGGTCTCGATGGCTACATCAGCATCGAAGTTCCCCCAAACATTGCGAAAGACACAGAAAGTACCTTGCGCGAAGCACGCCGCTACTACCGTGAAATTGATCGTCCCAACGTGATGATTAAAATTCCAGGCACACCGGAAGGACTTCCTGCGGTGGAAGCTGCCATTAAAGATGGGATCAATGTCAATGTGACGTTGTTATTTTCGGTGCAAAGCTATGTGGATACGGCTTGGGCTTACATTCGCGGTCTAGAGGCAAGGGTTGCAGAGGGCAAACCCATCGATAATATTGCTTCTGTAGCAAGCTTTTTCCTCAGCCGCATCGATAGCAAGGTTGACGATCTCATTGATGGCAGGCTCAAAGAAATTGGGGAGAGCAATCCTGACTTGGCGCAGCGATTGGCTGGAATCAAGGGCAAAATTGCCATTGCTAACGCAAAGGTGGCCTACCAAGAATATCTGAACATTATTCGTAGCGATCGCTGGAAAGCACTCTCCGAAAAAGGAGCCAAAGTGCAACGTCTGCTTTGGGCCAGTACCGGCACCAAGAACCCAGCCTATAGCGATGTCATGTATGTAGACGAACTGATTGGCCCCGATACCGTGAACACCTTGCCGCCCAGCACCATCACTGCTTGCGCCGATCACTGTAATGTCGAAAATCGGGTTGCAACGGGGATTACCGAAGCGCGTCAAGTCTTGGCTTCCCTTAGCGATCCCGACATTTACATCGACCTCGATCAAGTCATGGCTGAACTGCTAGAAGACGGCATCGAGAAATTTGTGCAGCCCTTTGAATCCCTGCTGCACTCTCTAGAAGAAAAGGTGAATCGACTCGCTGCGGTGTAATTCTATGACAACGTTTCTCGAAAATCCGCTGCGGGTAGGGTTGCAACAAGAGCGCATTCCAGAACCACAAATTCTGGTCATTTTTGGTGCGTCCGGTGACCTGACCCAGCGCAAGCTCGTTCCAGCCATCTACCACCTGATGCAAGAGCGCCGCTTACCTGGAGAACTCACCATTGTGGGAGTCGCCCGTCGAGACTGGAGCCACGAATACTTCCGCGATCACCTGAAGAAGGGGATCGAAGAATTTTCTGATGGGATCAAGTCGGAAGAACGGTGGGAGAGCTTTGCCCAAGGGTTGTTCTATTGCGCAGGCGACATGGACGATCCGTCCTTCTACCAGAAGCTCAACCTATTCTTAAGCGAGCTCGATGGCAAGCGGGGCACCTTTGGTAATCGCGTCTTTTACCTGTCGGTTTCGCCGAAGTTCTTTGCAGAAGCCATCCAGCAATTGGGGGCAGCGGGAATGCTCAAAGATCGCGCCAAAACCCGATTGGTGATTGAAAAACCCTTTGGCCGCGATCTGCAATCGGCCCAGACCCTGAATAAAGTGGTGCAAAAGGTCTGCCGCGAAAACCAGGTCTATCGCATCGACCACTACTTGGGCAAAGAAACCGTCCAAAATTTGTTGGTCTTTCGGTTTGCTAACGCCATTTTTGAACCTTTGTGGAATCGGCAGTTTGTCGACCATATTCAGATCACAGTGGCGGAAACTGTTGGGGTAGAAGATCGCGCTGGCTATTACGAAAGTGCAGGTGCGCTGCGAGATATGGTGCAAAACCATATTTTGCAATTGCTCTGTCTCACCGTCATGGAACCCCCCAACGCCCTAGATGCCGATAGCATCCGCAACGAAAAAGTGAAGGTGCTCCAAGCCATGCGCTTGGCGGATATTCACAACCTGGAGCATTCTGCCATTCGTGGGCAATACGTGAAGGGATGGATGAAGGGGAAACCCATCGTCGGGTATCGCGAGGAACCCGGCGTTGATCCCAATTCCAATACCCCAACTTATGTGGCCATGAAGTTGTTGGTGGATACGTGGCGCTGGCAAGGGGTGCCGTTCTACTTGCGCACGGGTAAACGGCTCCCCAAGAAAGTGAGTGAAATTTCGATTCACTTTAGAAATGTGCCGCTGTTGATTTTTCAATCGGCAGCACAGCAGGTCAGTCCTAATGTGCTGACCCTACGCATCCAGCCCAATGAAGGCATCGCGCTCCGCTTTGAGGTCAAGATGCCAGGGCCAGATTTGCGAACGCGTTCTGTAGATATGGACTTTGGCTATGGCGCATCCTTCGGGGTGGCCAATTCCGAAGCCTATGATCGGCTGCTGTTAGATTGCATGATGGGGGATCAAACGTTGTTTACCCGTGCCGATGAGGTAGAAGCTGCTTGGCGGGTGGTGACTCCAGCCTTAACGGTTTGGGAATCGCCGACGGATCCGGCAGAAATGCCAACCTATGAAGCGGGAACCTGGGAGCCGGAAGCCGCTGAACAGTTACTCAACCGCGATGGACGACGTTGGCGCAGGCTGTAGTGCAAAGATTCATGGCACTTAGCTGGTAGGAGCATGAGCAATCCTATCGGATGTACTCGAGTTATGGAGTGAAAATCAACCCACTATGACGACGTCTACTGCTCCGCTCGTGGCGTTGCAATCTCCCCAAAAGGTTTCTTTAGAGGAGGTCAACGCAGCTTTAAACAAAATTTGGAGTAGCGAACTAGCGGCTGGCGAGGAAGATGCGATCGCAGGTGCAGTTCGGGCTTCCACGTTTAGCTTGATTGTGTACGAACCCTCTGAAACCCAGCAGCTTTTGGCGACGCTGGGCTACTACACTGGCCCCATTGATGGCATTGATGGGCCACGCACGAAAGCAGCTATCCAAGCAGCGCAACAGTTTCTAGGGTTGACGGTCAATGGACGACATTCTCCGGAACTTTTAGTGACCTTACGCGAACAACTGGCAATGTCGCGATCGCAGCAACCTGGACGCGATGCAGCAGCCTATGCCCTTGATGCAGGGGGTGCAGGCGTAGCGGACGAGGTGGCCAGCCAAAATCCATGCCGGATTATTGCCCTGTGTCCCATTAGTGAATCGACAGGTGGCGTTACCGCGCAAGTTTCAGCCTACTGTCCGGTGCAAAAACACAGTAGCGGCAATTTGGTGTGTTGCGAATACATTACCTTGACGGGAACAGATGCCGAACTGGCCCAGGTTTGCGGATTTATCCAATCCTTGCTGATTGGCGAGTTGCCGAAGTTCCTGTGGTGGAAAGCCATCCCTGATTTGCAAAATGATTTATTTCGCAAGTTGGCCCAAGCTTGCAACTGTGTGATCGTGGACTCCAGCAGTTTTGACGATGCCAACACTGCCTTGGTTAATATTCATAACCTGCACCAAGAGGGCATTAACATTGCCGATCTTAACTGGCGGCGCTTAAGTGCTTGGCAAGAGCTAACCGCAGAAGCCTTTGATCCACCCTCTCGTCGGGCAGCACTGCAAGAGATGGATCGCTTTGTGCTGGACTACGAAGCGGGGAATGCAGCCCAAGCCTTCTTATATTTAGGATGGATTGCCAGTCGGCTGAAGTGGCGGCCTACAGAGCACCATTGCGAAGGTGGTGACTACGACTTGCGGCGCATCCGATTTGTCAATGAGGCGCAACGCTCGATTGAGGCTGAACTGGCTGCTGTTCCAGTGGCGGATCCTGGCGAGGTTGTGGGAGATTTAATTGACTTAAAGTTAACGTCTACCAATTCAGAGGCAGACTGCTGCACCATCATCTGTTCTGAAACACGGGGCTGTATGCGACTGGAAGCAGGCGGCGGTGCGCAATCTTGCCGTGTGCAGCATGTCTCGTCCTTGGCGGATCAAAGTCGGGAAGGGTTGATTGGGCAACAGTTACAACGCTGGAGCCGTGATCTGCTGTTTGAAGAAAGCCTTGCGCTTGCCGTTCAGATTATGCAGCAGTCTGCTTAAAGCCGTCGGAGGCTCTGGGGCAAGTGAGGGCTGAGATCCAGGGTGACCAGATGGGTTTGCTCTACGCATCTCATGGCAATCCATAGGGTTGCGGAGGGGGTGGCAGCGATCGCCTGTAAGGTCGCGCCAGGTTCAAGTGGAAACTGTGCTTGCGCCAGTAGGCGTCCACGTCGGTTGATGCAATGAATCCGGCCTTCGAGATCGACTAAGATATAGCCCCATTGTGTGGCACTCACCCAGTGGGGTTGCATGGCTAAGGCAATACGCTGCGCTCGAAAGGGACGCAAGGAGAGAAAGAAGGCGGCGGGTTGTGGCCCTTGGGCGATCGCAAACACCCGATCTGGATGCGTGCTGCTAACCACCACATGCTGAATCTCGGCCCTAACTGGACAAGCCCAGTAGGAATGGCCACGCCGATTTAATAAGTACAGCGATGGCTCTGAAGCATCAGGCTGGGACAGGTCTTTGAGCGTTGCCCCTGTGCCGATTAAATGACGGGAACCAATCCACCGCAGACGGGTGAGGTCAACACTTAGGGAACTTTGGTGGATGGGTCGCAGGTTAGGAACTGAATAGACCGACAACTGATTCGCGACAAATTCTGCCTCACCCTCTAAAAAATGGGGCAGAGCATCTGAGTTAGAAATGGGGTTACTGGGTTGCAGCACTGCAAGCCGCATCCCATCGGCGGATAAATCAACAGCTCTGCTGGCAAAAAGGGCCGCATCTTGCAGGGAAGCTGTAGGGATAGGCAACTGGCCCACTTGCTGTAGACCTTGATCGGCCCACAACCATAACCCTAAACCATCTTCTGTAGAAGCTAGTCCAACACAGCCTTTCGGTGTCATCCACAGGCGATGCACAGGGGTCGCCAGTTGAGCTTGGTGCTGAAGCTGTTCGGGTGCTAAGACAATCTGTCGCACGTCTGGATCGGGTTGCGACAGGTTATCGTTTACTGCTGCTGAAGGCGCTACAGCGGATGCATTACCGTGGGCTGGGGATAAGGACGCGGTCTCTAGCTTATGTGATCTGGTGGGTTGCACCTGCTGGTAAGGGGAACAGGCCGCAATAATGGGTTCTAAGGCCAAGCGCATCTGTTCTGCTGAGCTATAGCGATGCTGCGGCAGTTTTTGCAATGCTTTTTGCAACACGTCTTTAAGCCGAGCAGGAACCGATTTCGGGACGCGCAAGGGCTGATTGAGATGAGCTTTCATTACATCGATGGGCATCCCCGAAAAAGGACGCCATCCAACAATCAGTTCAAAGAGCATGACACCGATGGCGTAAATGTCTGACTCAACAGAAAAATGTCCATAAAAGCGTTCAGGGGCCATATAGGCAGGCGAACCTG
>DATNQK010000004.1:0-2841 GCA_036704065.1 Stenomitos sp. | reverse complement strand
GATATTCGCTCCTATCGCACGTCATCTCGTGTTTTTGAACAAGCTGCGTTGCCTAAAACTACCTCTGCGATTGGGGGCGCTGCATCCATGAGTTTAATTTTGCGATCGCAGCAGGCTTACCGCCTAGAAAACGGGACTTTTGCCTTTTCTATTGCTCAAATGCCTGAGTTGAAAGGACGACTTGATCCTCGCTATTCTTTTTCAATTCCGGCTGCGACTAGCCAAACGATGAGTGCCTTAGCGCTGCCAATGCAAGCAGGATTGCTTGGCTATTCGGCAGGGGCTTTTCAAAATGGCGATAGCTATAAGACGCTTATTTGTGAAAGTAACCGTCCGACCCTAAGCCTAATCGCAGCGCCAACCCTCCAAGAGGGTAAGTGGATTTGTCCTAAAAATGCGCACCCTATCGAAAGCACAGGCTATGGAATTTCAGCCACGGGAATGCTTCTGAGGGCACAACAAGCGTATTTGTTAGAGAACAATCGGTTTGCAAGCAATATCTATCAGCTAGATGTCAAGCTTGACAATATGCTCTACCGTTATCAGGTTGCAGAAGCGGATCAACGCCATACAATTGTCAAAACTTTGGCTAGAGTGGCTCGTCTTTATAGCTATGCAGGTGGTGCTGTCCAACGTAACGGGCAGTATATTACGCAGATTTGCCAGAGCGATCAGCCTGTCCCTACTATTGCCAATCCGGTCTTTAAGTTAGGTCAATGGAAGTGTGGTAGCGGTTCTCATGCTGTTCCATAGTGTGGGTAGAGTAGAGGCTACCGAAAGGCAGCATACGGTAAAAATCGCTACACTATATTGCTGAGTGCTCATTCTTGAGGGACACTATGGCAATTTTGCACTTAGAGAGCGGCCATGCGATTACCGATGCCGCAGAAATTGGTGACCACTTGGCAGGATTAGGCGTACATCTGCGTCAATGGCCGTTAGCTGAAGCGGCTGCAGATCTGCTGTCTCAACCTGCCTTAGATGACGCGCAAAAGGAAGCCCTGCTGGAATCTCTGGATCACTACTTTGAAGTTTTGCAAACAGATTTGGGTTACCAATCGCGAGACTTGATTGTTTTACATCCTGATATTCCAAATCTGGGAGAGCTATTGGCTAAATTTAGCCGTCCTCATACCCATGCCGACGATGAGGTTCGCTACATCATCGATGGTGAAGGTGTGTTTGGATTTGTGGGGCCAGATGGTGCCCAGATGGAATTGACCATTCAACCCGAAGAATACATTAATGTTCCAGCGGGAACGGAACATTGGTTTTACCTCACCCCGCAGCGTCGGATCAAAGCCGTTCGCTATTTTATCGATACAACGGGTTGGACCCCAGAATACACGGATACTGAGATTCGGATGCAGGTGATCGCCGCTTAACGCTATACTGCTGCCGAATTGATGTTAGGAGTGCCTTATATCTTCTATGTCGTCTGAATCCCGCACCTTGGAAGTCGATTATCAATTTCCGGCAGGCGTTGATGCTGCCAAACAAGCCAATATCATTGCCTTGGGGCAAACGGTGGGAACTTGGGATGCATCCTTTGCCCACCGTGAGTCATCTTTTGCAGCGCATAAAGCTGAAGTGGTGGGGATTCGAGAGGAGGGCCATGGTGCGATCGCCACGGTGCGGTTCCCCACGCTGAATACGGAAGGAGATATTGCTTCGCTGCTGACCATGATTTTTGGCAAATACTCAATGGCTGGCCCAGCGAAGGTCGTGGCAGTTCGCTTGCCCCAAGGGTATGGTCAACGACCCAAATTCGGCATTACTGGCGTGCGATCGCAGGTTAATGCCTTTGATCGGCCTTTGATTATGGCCATCTTCAAACCCGCCTTGGGCCTTTCAGCCGCTGATCATGCGCAGATTTTGAGCCAAGCGGCGGCTGGCGGATTAGATGTCATCAAGGATGATGAAATTTTAGGCAACTTAGATAGCGCTCCTACCCTAGAGCGTTGGCAAGCCTGTAAGCCCATTATTGAAGAGACGCAGCAGCGCACTGGGCGATCGCTCTTGTATGCAGTGAATGTGACAGGGCCTGCCCCCGTTCTGCTAGACCGAGCCAAACGTCTCGTGGATGCAGGGGCCAATGCGCTATTGCTGAACGTTTTGGCCTACGGATTCTCGGTCTTAGAAGCCCTAGCCCAAGATCCAGAGATTCCAGTTCCCATCTTTGCCCATCCAGCTCTGGCTGGGGCTTGGTGTGGTGCGCCAGATCATGGGTTTAGCTATAGCACCCTACTGGGTACGCTGATGGCCCATGCGGGTGCGGATGCTGTGCTCTATCCTGCCCATTACGGCAGCTTACCTTTCTGTGCGACAGAAGAGGCTCGGATTCGGGATGCTTTGCGATCGCGCAATGTCTTTCCAGTTCCATCGGCAGGGATTCACCCAGGGGTGGTGCCCCGTGCCCTCGCAGACTATGGCCATGATGTGATTCTTAATGCGGGAACTGGCATCATGGATCACCCAGATGGGCCAACGGCTGGGGTGCAAGCTTTTGTTGCAGCACTTCAAGTCGCCAAACCGGGTCAAGCATTTCAAGTGGAGAGTATGCCTCCAGGCCCCTTACGCCGTGCTTTGGAAAAGTGGGGTGTTGCATGAGCACTCCTGCAACCGTACTCCCTTATGTTGTGTTTTGCGATTTTGACGGCACGATTACAGCCCAAGAAACGTTTGTGGCGATTCTCAAGCAACATGCACCCGAACTTTCGGCGCTGCTGATGCCGAAGATGTACAGGCTGGAACTCACCTTGCGCGAAGGTGTGCGTCAAATTCTCGAATCGATTCCCTCGGCGGCCTATCCTGAAATTGTGAGTTTTGCTGCAACGCAGC
>DATNQK010000003.1:0-2313 GCA_036704065.1 Stenomitos sp. | reverse complement strand
TGGGGGTTGAATCGCTAATTTTAAGGGAATTGCACTAAATTATCTTTGTAACGTGGGATAGAGAATTGCTTCAAAGTCCCCCAACAAAACATAGTGTGCCGAGAAGCAGAACCGCGGCAATAAATAGGTTTTGCATGCTGTAATAAAGATGGTGGAAACAGTTGTAAGTTGAACCACCGGTGTCGTCTTGCAGGAGAGGGCATCAAACCACCAAATGGTGCTGTGGTAAAGAGCTATGGTGCTGAGCGATTTGGAAAAGACCACGTCACGAGCGTTGTCAGGTATGGATAAAGGAGTTGAACGCAAGTGAACCGCTGATGAGGTGTCGAGAAGTTGGTCACCCCCTGTCAAAAGCTACGGAGTATGTTACGGAGTTATAAGCATGGCAGTTACCTGTATACTGGCTATGCGGCAGGCGTCATTCAGGCGGCAAGAACTTTATCCGGGCTTTAATACGGAACTCGGGAACCTGCAGAGCAATGCCAAGGGAAATGCACAATGGGAACAACCCAGAGGCAGAAAACCGAAGTGCTTTGCAGGGACGGACTAATCAGTAGTAGTGATGAAGTTTCTGTAATGGAAATGGAGCGAAGAGGTTAGGTTATACAGTTTCACAACACAGATCAACTCGAAAAGAGGATGAATTTATGGAATGGGACAAAATCAGTACCAATAAGCCGCCAGATGGTATGGGCTGCTTATAAGAAAGTGCGTTCCCATGGTAAAAGTGCAGGGGTTGATGCCGTGAGTATGGAAGAATTTGATTCCAAACGGTCCCAATACCTGTACAAACTTTGGAACAGACTGGCTTCTGGGAGCTATTATCCACCAGCCGTAAAGGAAGTAGAAATCCCGAAGAAAGATGGAAAGATGCGAAAGTTAGGCATTCCCACCATAAGCGATCGGATAGCACAAAAGGTAATCAAGGATTATCTGGAACCAAGATTAGAAGAGATATTCAGTCCCAATTCTTACGGTTACCGGCCAAACAAGAATGCCCATCAGGCAGTAAGTTCAGTCAGGGAAAACTGTAGAAAGAACGACTGGGTAATCGATCTTGACATTAAAGGGTTCTTCGACAATATCGACCATGAAAGGTTAACACTAGCGACAGAAAAGCACGTGCCCGAGAAATGGGTAAAGATGTACATCAAACGCTGGTTAAACATGCCTATACAGAAGAAAACAGGAGAAATAGTTGCAAAACAGGGAAAAGGAACACCACAAGGTGGGGTTATTAGTCCATTATTAGCAAACTTATTCCTGCACTATGTACTGGATAAATGGTTAGAGAAAACCGATGCTACTATCAGTTACGCCAGGTACGCCGACGATGCAATTATCCATTGCAAAACCAAATCCCAGGCAGAAATGACGTTACAACGCATAAATGAGCGGATGAAACAATGTGGGTTGGAGCTAAACCCGGAGAAAACCAAGCTGGTATATTGCAGCGACTACCGACGGAAAGATAAACAACCGTCAGTAAAATTTGATTTTCTTGGATTCACATTTCAACCCCGGCGAGCTATGTCAAAGAAAACAGGACGACTGTTTTTGGGATACGACTGTGCCATCAGCATCAGCTCTGGTAAGCGGATAGCCGACAAACTGGAAGAGCTGAGAATCACTAATTCCAGTTTTGATAGTATTGTTGGCATAGCGCAGTATCTAAACCCTTATATAAGAGGGTGGGTGAATTACTATGGTAAGTTCAGGGCTAATGAACTTTCAAAGGTTTTCCGGTTATTAAAGCACCGCCTTGTTCGATGGGTAAGGCTACGGTATAAACGCTACAAAATGAGTATTAATAAAGCCTACGAGTGGATAAACAGAATAAGGATACAATATCCAAACTTATTTTACCATTGGCAATTAGGATTTTCACATTGAAGCGTATAGATTTGTATAACAAGAGCCGTATGAGGGGAGACTTTCAAGTACGGTTCCGTGAGAGGCTTGGGCTGAAATGCCCTTGCCTACTCGACTGCGAAACGTTAATGCATTAGCTTAAAAACACCTTCAGACACATGATTAGACTATTAAAGAAGTATACAATATTGATGATAGCTTCAATTGTTATAACAGAGCTAATTACTTTTGCTATACTGAAAATTTGGCCAGACTTGCTGACTACAAAATTACCAGATGGTGCAATTCAAACATTTGGTAATGGATTTCTTGAAGGTGGGATTGAATATATGATTAATATAATTTTCATTTTTCTATTGGCTAAAGAAATGAAAAATGAAAAAATACTATCATTACCTGTTTTAGTTGTGACTTTCTTTTCCAATCTGATTGGAGTTCTTT
>DATNQK010000002.1:0-1924 GCA_036704065.1 Stenomitos sp. | reverse complement strand
AACAAGAATTGTGAATGATGAATATGTCCGTGCCTAAAATAGTTGACCTTTTTTAGAGTAAAAAACAACTAAAAAATGGCAAAAATTAATCAATTAGACCAGGCAAAAAGAAAAGAACGACAATTGCGTATCTTTAGTGATGAGTTTAAACGTCGTAAAGTTGAAGAAATAGAAAAAAACCTTGTTACGGTTTCGGAGCTTAGCAGAGAGTATGAAGTTTCCCGCGTTTGCATATACAAGTGGATCTATAAGTTTTCAAAAATGCGTAAAAAAGAGGTTAAACAAGTCATTGAGACAGAAAGTGATACCCGTAAAGCCTTTCATTTGCAAGAAGATCTCGTAAAGTTAGAACGCGCTCTGGGTAAGAAGCAACTGGAGATAGACTTCTTAACAGCAGTGCTAAAGCAGATCGAGAAAGACTATAAGATAGATATCAAAAAAAAATTCTTCCCAAAGTCCTCAGATTAATCTGGAGAACCAGAGAACTTCAAGGCAATAAAGTGAAAATGAAAGACATATATCCAATAGCCGGGATAACAAAGCAAGGCTTCCATAAATCTCTTAATCGAGAGATCCGGATAATAAAGGAGCAGGAGGATTTATTGCCTACAATCCAAAAGCTGAGGAAGAAACATAAACTATTGGCAAGCAGAAAGATGTATAAGATGATCAAGCCGATCACTATGGGCAGGGATAAATTTGAGCAATACTGTTTCTCTCATGGCTTCAGGATAGTTCATCGTCGACGCTGGTGTGTTAAAACCACTGATAGTACTGGTGTAACTCGCTTTGATAATCTAATATTGATGCTGGAGCGGTTGACAGGTGTAAACCAATTATGGGTTAGTGATATAACTTACTATCATTTAGGCAGTAAGGTTTACTATATCACACTTATCCTGGATGTTTACAACAGGGAAATTACTGGGTATGCGATGTCTGATAGTCTATCGACTGAAAGCACCTCTCTAAAAGCGATAAAGAATGCAGTGAAATTCAGGAAATTGCCCAGAAGTAATTCTTCACTTATCTTCCACACTGACGGGGGTAGCCAGTATTATTCCAGGAAATTCACAAAGTATACAGCCGGTTATGGCATTAAAAGTAGTATGTGTTATACACCCTATGAAAATCCTCATGCAGAGCGTTTAAATGGCATCCTAAAGCACGAATATCTATATCCTAACAATCCAAAAAGTTTCAAGGATTTGCAGAAGTTGTTAATAGAATCTGTTAATTTGTATAATCAGGAAAGACCTCATAATTCCTTAGGGGGAGTAAGCCCTAGTGAGTTCTCTCGAATGGTTAATGATGGGCTATTAACAAAAGTATGGGTTATTAACAAAAAGAAAAAAGTAACCAAAAAAGAAAAAGTCAACATCATCATCAATTAACCTAAAAAAAAGTCAACCAATTACAGGCATGCTCAAACCGATAGCTGATAGCTGATAGCTGACAGCTGATAGCTTATAAAAGCTTACTTTTGAACCATGAAATCCTTCAGCGGCTTGCCGTATAATTCCTACAACGAATACTTCAAACGCACCTTCGGCGGGAGGGTGCAGAAGGTGAGCATCGATGCCGGTTTTACCTGTCCGAACAGGGACGGCAGCATTGCCCGCGGCGGGTGCACCTACTGCAACAACGATGCCTTCAACCCCTCGTACTGCCATCCCTCTAAGCCCATCTCCGTTCAGGTCAGCGAGGGCATAGAATTCCACAGAGTGCGTTACCGTCGCGCCATGAAGTACCTGGCGTACCTGCAGACATACTCGAATACCTATGCGCCGCTTTGGGACCTGAAGAGAATATACGAGGATGCGCTCAGCCATAAGGATGTCATCGGACTTATTATCGGAACCCGCCCGGATTGCATCGATGAGGCGAAACTCAGGCTGCTGGCGGAGCTTTCGCGTGAGAGGTA
>DATNQK010000001.1:0-2460 GCA_036704065.1 Stenomitos sp. | reverse complement strand
ATCGCAATAAGGCTCGCAATATTCAAGGGGCCTGTCAGAAAATCATGACTGATTTTCAAGGCGAGGTTCCCCAACGCATGGAGCTGTTGATTTCGCTGCCTGGTGTGGCACGTAAGACGGCCAATGTGGTATTAGCCCATGCCTATGGCATCAATGCCGGAGTGACTGTAGATACCCATGTCAAACGCCTCAGCACACGGCTGGGACTGACCACGGAAACCGACCCCGTGAAGATCGAGCGCGATCTCATGAAGTTACTGCCCCAAGTTGACTGGGAAAACTGGTCTATTCGGTTGATCTACCACGGACGTGCAGTGTGTATGGCCCGTAGTCCCCAGTGTGATCGCTGTGAACTCGTAGATCTGTGCCCTAGCTCAGGTGCCGTTGCAACGTCGCGTTCGGCCAACCTGAAGGCAAAACAAGTGCGCCAAGCCCCCTAGATTTTCGATCTGTAAACTGGTTCAAGCACCCCAAAATTGGTTACTATAGAAAATACTGTCTTTGCACAATTGCCGTTACTGTAAACATCCATGGCCAAAAAGAGCATGATTGAGCGTGAAAAGAAGCGCCAGAGAATGGTTGCTAAATACGCTCAAAAGCGAGAAGCGCTAAAAGAACAATTTGAAAATGCCACCTCTCAAATTGAGCGGATGGATCTTCACCGTCAGATCCAGCGCTTACCCCGCAATAGCGCCCCTTCTCGTGTCCGTAATCGATGCTGGGCTACAGGTCGTCCTCGTGGGTACTTCCGCGATTTCGGCTTGTCGCGTCACGTCCTGCGCGAAATGGCACACCAAGGTCTTCTGCCCGGTGTTACCAAATCTAGCTGGTAAGCAGGGTCTGCTTTTTGCCGACATTTAATTCTCATGAATAAAACAAAAAAGAGCGATGCCGTTGTATCGCTCTTTTTGCTGCTAAAAATTCTAGATTTTAAAGGTCAGATTTTTAAGTGCCGGAACAGCAAGGATTGATGCCAAAAAACTGAGTTAACAACAACTCGCTGACCGCATTGGCGACTGCAAACTCACTGTAGAAACTCTGGGAGAAGTCAAAAGACTTCATCTCGGTTAAAACAGCCACTAACAGTTCGCCCACATCATTCTCGCCTTCCATGCGTTGTCGTAAATAGATACTGGCAGCACGCTGAGCAATATCTATATTCGCAGGTTCAGCCAGAAACTCTGAATCTAGCCACTGCTGTAACGCTTCAGCCAACCAAGCCGATTCACCCTCCGGATCGGTACTGGGGGGAAGCATCATGGGTTGGATGGGATCTGTCATGCCTTATGCTCCTCTGCTCTGCAGGCCGAGAATCGTGCTGATGATAGCGCGGTTTCATCATGAAGCTCAAGCCTGACAGATAAGCCTTAGGACTGATTTAAGGTTGTCGATGGGGGGTGTTGGACTTGAGATGCAAACGACCATTCTTGACAACCCGCAACGACTCAGCCAGATGCTTCTCTAGATCTGTCAGCACACGGTCTGCATAGAGATCCGATTCTTGCTGAATTTGCTCCTGTTCGCGATGTGCGTCCTGACGCATCCGGTCAATTTCTTGTTGTGTCTGCCGTCGGACACGCTCCATTTCCGAAATATTGCGCCGCCGAATCTCCTCTACCTCTTGTTGCACTTGATTGCGCAACTGCTGGGCTTCTGCCTCGGCCTGTTGAATAATGGTTAACTCGTCCGCAATTTGCGCAGCACGCTGCTCTGCCGATTTCACTAACTCCTGTGCATATTGCTTGGCCCGCGCAATAATCTCCTCCCGCTGAGCTAATACTTTTTCTGCAGCGCGAATGGTTTCGGGAATGCTCCGTTCTACCGCCAAGAGCTGTGTTAAAAGCTCCTCTTCGTCAATGAATGTACGCCCTGTTAATGGCAGCTTAAAGCCGTCGAGTACAATCATTTCTTCCAATTTCTGGAGCTGCTGTTGCAGTTCTAGACCTTGGGAAGGTTTGGGGGAATGGTTGGAGTATCCGTTTTCAAACTCGGATCCATTGGAGTAGTTTTCAAGGCTGAAGGAGGATTCTTGGCGTAACATCTTTCTAACTCAACGGCAACGTTTTGTGGGACAAGATGATCAACTGGGCCACCAAATTTAGCAATTTCTTTGACAAGGCTACTACTTAAAAAACTATATTCGTTTGAAGTCGCCAGAAATACTGTTTCAATGTCTTGAGAGAGACTGTGATTTGTATGAGCCATTTGTAATTCATACTCGAAATCAGAGAGCACTCGCAACCCACGAAGCAGAACCTGAGCACGACGACATTGGGCATAGGTTACCGTTAATGTGTCAAAGCAGTCAATTTCTATATTTGCTAAATGTTGGGTACATTCATGAATTTGATCCATTCGCTGCTGCACTGTAAATAAGGAAGACTTATTTGGATTAAGTGCAACAGCCACAATGAGCCGCTCAAATAAGCGAGAAGCCCGCTCGATTAAATCGAGGTGCCC